>JAMNXK010000182.1 GCA_023653245.1 Tagaea sp. | reverse complement strand
GGGCGCGGCGACACCACGGTGGTCGACGCCTATGTCTCGCCGATCTTGCGCCGCTACGTCGACCGCGTGGCGGGCGAGCTCGGCCGCACGCGGCTGATGTTCATGCAGTCCAATGGCGGCCTGGTCGATGCGCGCTTCTTCCAGGGCAAGGATTCGATCCTGTCGGGTCCCGCGGGCGGCATCGTGGGGGCCGCGCGCACCGCAGCGATGGCCGGGTTCGAGAAGATCATCGGCTTCGACATGGGCGGCACTTCCACCGACGTGACGCTCTACAACGGCGAGTACGAGCGCGCTTTCGAGACGATCGTCGCGGGCGTGCGCATGCGCGCGCCGATGATGAAGATCCACACCGTGGCGGCCGGCGGCGGCTCGATCCTGATTTTCGACGGCACGCGCTTCCGCTGCGGCCCCGAAAGTGCGGGCGCCAATCCCGGCCCCGCCTGCTATCGGCGCGGCGGGCCTTTGGCCGTGACCGACGCGAACGTCATGGTCGGCAAGATCGTGCCCGCGTTCTTCCCCAAGGTCTTCGGCCCCAACGGCGATCAAGCGCTCGACGCCGGCGTGGTGCGCGCGAAGTTCGCCGCCCTCGCCGCCGAGGTCGCGAAGGCGACGGGCGAAACGCGCGCGCCCGAGGCGATCGCCGACGGGTTCCTGACCATCGCGGTCGAGAACATGGCCAACGCGATCAAGCAGATTTCCATCCAGCGCGGCTACGACGTGTCGGGCTACGCGCTCAATTGCTTCGGCGGGGCGGGCGGGCAGCACGCCTGCAAGGTCGCCGACGCGCTCGGCATGACGACCGTGTTCGTGCATCCCTTGGCCGGCGTGCTCTCCGCCTACGGCATGGGCTTGGCCGATCTGCGCGTGATGCGCGAGAAGGCGGTCGAAGCGCGTTTGGATGCGTCCCTCGTTCCCGCGCTCGAACGCGAACTCGCGATCCTCGCCGAAGACGGTCTCGCCGAGATGCGCCGCCAAGGCATCGATCCGGCGAAGATCGAGGTCAAGCGCAAGCTCCATCTCAAATACGAAGGTACGGATTCCACGCTGGTCGTCGCCTTCGCGGGCTCGCACGAAGCCGGCGAAGCCTTCGCGTCCGAGCATCGCCAGCGCTACGGCTTCACCATGCCCGGCAAGGCGGTGGTGGTCGAAGCCGTCGCGGTCGAGGTCGTGGGCCATACCGAAAGTGCCGACGATCCCGTGCGCGAACTCGGGCCTTCGGCGTCGCCCGCACCGGCCGCGCGCACGCCGATGTATTCGGATGGCGCCACGCACGACACGCCGATCTTCCTGCGCGACGACCTCAAGCCCGGCATGCGCGTCGCCGGTCCCGCCATCGTCTCCGACCGCAACGCCACCACGGTGGTCGAGCCCGGCTGGGCGGCCGAGGTGACCGCGCGCGATCATCTGGTGCTGCGCCGCGTCGTGGCGATCGCCCGCCAGCACGCGGTCGGCACCAAGGTCGATCCGGTGATGCTCGAGGTGTTCAACAATCTGTTCATGTCGATCGCCGAGCAGATGGGTGTGGCGCTGCAGAACACGGCGTATTCGGTGAACATCAAGGAGCGGCTGGATTTCTCCTGCGCGCTGTTCGACCGTCAGGGCAATCTGATCGCCAACGCGCCGCACATGCCCGTGCATTTGGGCTCGATGGGCGAAAGCGTGGCCGCCGTCACCCGCGCGCGCGAAGGCTCGATGCGGCCGGGCGACGTGTTCGTGCTGAACGCGCCCTACAACGGCGGCACGCATCTGCCCGACGTGACCGTGGTCATGCCGGTCTTCGACGAGGCGGGGGCCGATATCCTGTTCTTCGTCGCGAGCCGCGGCCATCAGGCGGATATCGGCGGCCTCACGCCCGGCTCGATGCCGCCCGATTCCACGACGGTCGAGGAAGAGGGCGTGCTGATCGACGACTTCCTGCTGGTCGAGCAAGGGCGCTTCCGCGAGGCCGAGATGACGGCGCTACTGCGCTCGGGCAAGTATCCGGCGCGCAACCCGGCGCAGAACATCGCCGACTTGAAGGCGCAGATCGCCGCCTGCGAGAAGGGCGCGCAAGAGCTGCGCAAGATGGTGCGCGAATTCGGCCTCGACGTCGTGCGCGCCTATATGGGTCACGTGCAGGACAACGCCGAGGAACAAGTCCGCCGCGTGCTCGACGTGTTGAAGGACGGCGAGTTCGCCTATCCGATGGACGACGGTGCGGTCATCAAGGTGAAGGTGTCGATCGACAAGGCAAGGCGCGCGGGCCGGCTCGATTTCACCGGCACCTCGCCCCAGCGGCCCAACAATTTCAACGCGCCCTCGGCCGTGTGCATGGCCGCCGTGCTCTATGTTTTCCGCACCCTGGTCGACGGCGACATCCCGATGAACGCGGGCGTGTTGAAGCCGCTGGAGGTGATCATCCCCGAAGGCTGCATGTTGAAGCCCGCCTATCCGGCGGCGGTCGTGGCCGGCAACGTCGAAACCTCGCAAGCCGTGACCGACACGATCTACGGCGCGCTCGGCGTGATGGCCGGCGCGCAAGGCACGATGAACAACTTCACCTTCGGCAACGATCGGCATCAGTATTACGAGACGATCGCCGGCGGCTCGGGCGCCGGCCCCGGTTTCGACGGCTGCGACGCGGTGCAGACGCATATGACCAATTCGCGCCTCACCGATCCCGAGGTGCTCGAGTGGCGCTTCCCCGTGCGCGTCGAAAGCTTCGAGATACGGCGCGGCTCGGGCGGCAAGGGACAGTGGCGCGGCGGCGACGGGACGGTGCGCAAGATCCGTTTCCTGGAGGACATGACCTGCGCGATCCTCGCCAATCGCCGGATCGTCGAGCCCTTCGGCGCCGCCGGCGGGGCGAACGGCAAGCTCGGCCGCAATTGGGTCGAGCGGACCGACGGGACGGTCGAGGAGAAGGGGGCGACCGCGCGCTGGGACGTGAAGGCGGGCGATATGTTCGCGATCGAGACGCCCGGCGGCGGCGGGTACGGCAAGGCGGATTGATCATATCGCCCGCGATATGATAATTTCGCGCGGGTGAAGGTCGCTTTCGACACGGACGTGCTGTATGCCGGCCTGCGAAGCGCCAATGGCGCCTCGCGTGTTTGGTTGTCGGCGGCGATTATGGGACGGGTGCGACCGGTCGCCTCGACGGCGCTGTGGATCGAGTACGAAGCGGTCCTTACGCGGCGCGGCGCATTGGCGGAGTTCGGTTTGTCGTCGGCGGACGTGATGGATTTCCTGGATCGTTTGGCGCAACAGGCGATCCGAGCGATCCCGCGCGGCCGAATCCGTCCATTGACCCGCGATCCGGACGACGACTTGGTCGTCGAGGCGGCGCTGGCGGGACAAGCCGCGCTTCTGCTGACGTTCAATACCCGCGACTTCGTCACCGCCCGCGGGTTGGGATTCGAAATCGCGACGCCGGGCGCCGCGCTTGCGCGGTACCGCAACGAGTTGGAGGAGTCTTGAGGATGGGCAAGTCGAACTACGCTTTGCGACTGCAAGGCTCGCTCAAGTCGGAGGCGGAGAAAGCCGCAAAGGCCGAGGGCGCCACGCTCAATCAATTCATCAACGTGGCGGTCGCCGAAAAACTGGCGACGCTTCGGACGATGGCTTTTTTCGACGAGCGGGCGCGGCGCGGCGATCTGCAAAAGGCGCTCGACGCGCTCGCTCGATCGGGGCGGCCGGGCCGCGTGCGCAAGGGGGACGAAATCCCCAAGCGCCGAAACCGCGTGCCGGGCGGCGGCGGGTACGGCAAGGCGGTAACCTAGGCGCCGCGCAATCCGAAATGCCGGGTACGAACTTCGCTCGGATCGGACTTCGCACCATGAAGCGCGACAACGCCTATACCCGTTTCCGTCAAAGCTTGGCGCGCGCCGCCGAATCCAAGGACGCGACGCAAGACGAGATCGTCGATGGCGTTCTCTTCGGAACGCGCGTCAAAGCCACGCGGCCGTCGATGTCCCGAACGGTTCGGGCGGCGTCGCGTAAAATCCCGGCGTCTCGGAAAGCGACAACACCGGCTTGAAGTGTGCGACGCGCCCGAAGGGCGACGCGGCCGCGGTCATCAGCGACGCGATTTCCTCCGTCGGCGGATCGGCTTGCGTGCCCGCCGCGTCGATCGCGCCGAGCCCCGCAAGCCAATACGCCACTTGCGCGAGCGACACGCGCACGCGCCACGACCCGCCCTCGCGCGCGCGCCGCGCCAGCGCCAGGATCGTGCCTAGGGCCGCGAGATAGCCGCCGATATAGTCGAGCGCTTGGACCGGCATGTTCTTGGGCGCTTCGAGCGACGAGTTCAGCGCGGCCAAGCCCATGGCGTTCTGCACGACCGAGTCGAAGCCGCGCCGCATCGACCATGGCCCGTCATGGCCATAGGCCGACAGCGTCGTCACGACGATGCCGGGCCGCCATTCGGCGAGCGCGTCGGCGCCGAAGCCGCGTCGGGCGAGCGCGTCGGGCCGGTAGCTTTGCAAGAACACATCCGCGCGCGCGGCGAGATCGCGCAACGCGCCGGGGCCTTCGGGCCGGTCGAGATCGAGCCAAGCGCAGCGTTTGCCCGGGCCGGTGTCGTAGAGCAGCTCGGTCTGATAGGGGATGTGCGGGGCGGTCAGGTGCAGCACGTCGGCGCCGTGTTCGGCCAGCATGCGCCCGGCCGCCGGCCCCGCGAGCACGCGCGTCAAATCGAGCACGCGCAAACCCGACAAAGGCCTCGCCGCTTCGGGGAAGGGCTCGGGCGGCGCTTCGCCGATTTTCCCGATCTCGAACAAGGGCAATCGCGCGAGCGCTTGGGCGTGGGGCAGGGCGGCCCATTCGGCGCGCGAGCGCAAGACCGCGCCGATGCCGTCCCCGGCGGCCAGCGCGGTTTCGAACGCCATTGCGTCCAATCTCGCGACGGCCGATTCGAGATCGACGCGGGCGTCGCCCGCAGTACCCGAAATCCGCAGCGCCGCCGCGCGGTGATGCGGATGGTTGGTGTGCAGGAATACGTGGCGGCCGTCGCGCGTGCGGTAATGGCCGGTGAGCGGATCCCAGATCTTGGCCTTCCCGCCGTCGAGCGTCGCATAGGCCGAAGATTTCAAACTCGCGGCGGCGGCGCGCGGGTTCACGCGCACCGTTTGGCGACGCCCCGTCCGCAAGCGCCACACATCCGAAACCGCGAGCCCGATAGCACCCAAAGCCGCCGACGCCGCCAAGGCGACGCGAAACGGCGTGGGGTAGACCGGATCGCCGCCGGGCCCGAAAACGAGATCGTCATCCGCGCGCCGCGCGCGCCCGCCGGCCGCGAGAATCGAATGTGCCACGTTCGACGCATCCATGCGCAATCCGCCTAGGTCGGGATCGGAGGAGTCGAGTATAGACATCCGGGCCATGTCCGCACCCCAATCGTCCTCCGGTCGCGCCGACCGCCCGCTGCTCGGCATCGCCTATATGGCGTTCGGCGTGTTCGTGCTGTCGATCATGGACGCGATCTCCAAATACGCGGTCGGCCAGATGTCCACG
>JAMNXK010000181.1 GCA_023653245.1 Tagaea sp. | reverse complement strand
GTGGCCCGACCTGTCCGACGCCGCGTTGCTCGCCGATCTGGAGACCTGGCTCGGGCCCTATCTCGACGGGCGCACGCGGCGCGCGCATCTGGCGGGTCTCGATACGCACGAAATCCTGACGGCGCGCCTCGACTGGCCGATGCGCCAGGCGCTCGAACGCGAGGCACCCACCCATCTGGACGTGCCCTCGGGCTCGCGCATCGCGATCGATTACGAGCAAGGCGATATCCCCGTGCTCGCCGTGCGGCTCCAGGAAATGTTCGGCTGCCTCGATACCCCCGTCCTCGCCGGCGGCAAGGTCAAGGTGCTGTTGCATCTGTTGAGCCCGGCGCGGCGGCCCGTGCAGGTCACGCGCGACCTGGCGGGGTTTTGGCGCGGCACCTACAAGGACGTGAAGCGCGACCTCAAAGGCCAGTATCCCAAGCATCATTGGCCCGACGATCCGTCGAGCGCGCCGCCGACCGCGCGCGCCAAACCCCGGGGCACGTGATGCTCGCCGAGATGCTGCTCTATCGCCTGACCCGCGCCGAGCCTTGGGCCGATGCGCTGGGCTATCGCGAGGGGGCCGTGCGGCTGTGGTCGCGCGCGGGGCGTTGCGCGCGCGCTTGGCGGCCGCATCTCGAACGCTCCCGCGCCGAGATCTTGGCGGGGGCGGAGGCCTGCGCGCGGCGGCGCACGGCGTTGATCCTGGGCTCGGGCGTGCTCGCCGACGTGCCGCTGCGCGAGCTTGCGCGACTGTTCGAGAAAATCGTGCTGGTCGATGTCGTGCATGTGCCGATGGTCCGCTGGCGCGCCAAGCGCCTGGGCAACGTCGTCTGCGCGACGGTCGATCTGTCGGGCGTCGCGGCCGGGCTCGCGCGTTCGGCCGAGCGTCCTTGGCCCGTGCCGGGCAGCCGCTACGGCCTGGACGATCGCACGGTCGATTTCGTCGTCTCGCTCAATCTCGTCTCGCAGCTGCCCTTGGGCCCTTGCGACCGCGTCGAGACCAAGCTGGGCTTGGCGGAGGGCGCGGCCGATCCCTATGGCCGGGCCATCGTCGAAGCGCATCTGGCCCATCTATCGGGGTTCGACGCGCGCGTGCTCGTGCTCGGGGACCGGGCGCGGCTATTCTTGGACCGCACGGGAAGGGTCTTCGACCGCGACGATCCGCTCTACGGCGCGGCTCTGCCGCCGATCGACGCGGAATGGGACTGGGACGTGGCGCCCTTGGGCGAGCAGGCGCGCGACTACGCGATCCGCAACACGGTTTTCTGCATTCGAGAGCTGCGGGGCGCGCCCCGAATCGGCTAGACTCGGGCGGCTTCCGGGAGACCACGCATGCGCGTCGCCGTCGTTCAGATGAATTCGCAGGAGAACAAGGACGCCAATCTGCGTCAGGCCGAATCCTTGATCGACGCCTGCGCCGCCGCCGAGCGGCCCGATCTGATCGTCCTGCCGGAAGTCTTCACCCTGATGGGCGAGAATCGCGGCGCCAAGCTGGTGGCCGCCGAAGACGAGGGTGCTGGCGAGGCCTGGAAATTGCTCGCCGATCGCGCCAAGCGCCATGGCGTCTACGTCCATGGCGGCTCGATCCTGGAACGCGCGCGCGCCGACAAGCTGTTCAACACGACCTATGCGTTCGATCCCGCCGGCAAGCAGATCGCCAAGTACCGCAAGATCCATCTTTTCGACGTGACCACGCCCGACGGTCAAAGCTACCGCGAATCCGCGAGCTTCGAGGCGGGCTCCGAGATCGTCACCTACAAGGTCGGCGACGCGACGGTCGGCTGCACGATCTGCTACGATTTGCGCTTCCCCGAACTCTACCAGGCGCTGGCCAAGAAGGGTGCGGATTTGATCATGGTCCCGGCGGCCTTCACGCTGCAGACCGGCAAGGACCATTGGGAAGTGCTGCTGCGCGCGCGCGCCATCGAGACCGAGACCTATGTCGTCGCCTCGGCGCAAGCCGGCACCCACGCCAACGGTACCCGCGCCTGCTGGGGCCATTCGCTGATCGCCGATCCCTGGGGCCTCGTGCTCGCGCGCGCCCAGGAGGGGATCGGCTTCGCGTCGGCGCGGATCGATTTGGCCTATCAGCGCACGGTGCGCGGGCGCATTCCGGTGATGGAGCACAAGCGCCTGTGATCCGCCGAGCCATCCTCGCCGCGGCACTTTTCGCGTCCCCGGTTTGGGCGCAATCCCTCGACGAGGGCGTGCGCGCCCTCGCCCAGAGCCGCTTCGGCGAGGCGGTGCGCCATCTGGGCCCGCTGGCCCAGCAGGGCAATGCCGACGCGCAGTATCTCGTGGGCACGATGTACGCCAATGGCGACGGTCTGCCGGTGGATCAGCCGCGCGCCGAGCGCCTGTTCCGCGCCGCGGCCGCGCAAGGCCATGCGCGCGCCCGCGAGCAGGTCGAGTTCATGCGCGCGTTGCGCGCACCCGCCCAGAGCGCTTCGGCGGCGCCCGCCCCCGTGCCGGCGGCGGTCCCGCTTCCGGACGGGGACGGCGGCTGGCGCGTCCAGCTCGGTACGGTCGCCAACGCCGAGGTGGCCCAATCCGAGCATCGGCGTCTGGCGCGGCGTTTCCCGGAAATCCTGGGCGAGTCGCAAGCCTTCGTGGCGCCTTTCACCATGCCCGACGGCGCCCAAGTCGTGCGGGTGATGGCCGGCCCTTACGACGAGACGCGCGCGCGCGACGTCTGCGCCAAGCTGCGCGATCTCAACACCGGATGTCGTGTGGTGCGGCCGGAAAGTTAGAGCAAGATGCGATTTGGTGGAAACGTCGTGCCGACCTCATGGTTCGACAGGCTCACCATGAGGTTTGAAAGTAGGCCTCATCCTGAGCTTGTCGAAGGAGAGGCCGGTCCAAGGCTGCTTCCGCCAAAACACATCCCGGTCTAAGCGCCGGCTTCGTCGTAGCGGCGGAACATCTCGGGGTCGGCCAAGGCGGCGAGCGAGAAAGTGCGCTGGATCGAGGCGTTGTCGATCCGCCGCAGGCGCACATGCGGGATCTTGTTGGGATCCTGGAAGACGAGCTCGACTTCCCAGTTGATGGCCTCGCGGCCGACGGTGGCGTAGCGGTCGCCGATCTTCGGCGCGTCGGTCTTGGTGCGGAACATGGACACGGGATCTGTACTTTCGTCCGGAGCGATGGCGCGGTTCGGAGGGAATCTAGGCGGGACGATGGCGCACGTAAAGCCTTCGATTGTTGTGCGTTCGCGACACTCGGACTAAAACATAGGCATGATTCGCCGCGAAATTCTGGGCGCCGGACTCGCGATCGCGTTCGCGGGGCCCGCGCGCGCCGCCGCCGAATTCGATCTTGCGGCCTTGCGCGACGGCTGGGCGGCGCCCGAAACGCGGGCGTTGGCCGGCACGCAAGTGCGCGTGCGCGGCTTCGCGCTGCCCCATCGCGGCCTGGCGGCGCGGTTTTTCGTGCTCGCGGCCGATCCCGCCACGATCTGCCCGCATTGCCGGCCGGCGCCGGGCTCGGATGCGATTCTCGCGGTCGAGCCGCGCGACCGCTTCGACATGGAACCGGGGCCGGCGATGTGGGCCGGGCGGCTCGATCTGGGCGGTCGGATCGATCCCGCGAGCGGCTATTTCAGTCGGGCGCGTCTGCTGGACGCAGCGCCCGTTCGCGGGTGACGGCGATTTCGCGCGCGAGGCTCGCGCGCAACGCGCCGATCCGTTCCGCCGGCAGAAATCGTTCGAGTGCCGCCAAGCGGTCGATCGCCGCGGCGCGCAGGCCCGGATTGGGGCCGGCGCCCGCGAGCGCGAAGAGCCGATAGGCGGTTTCGGGATCGCCGGCGGACAATTCCGCCAGATTGAAGCGCGCCGCTTGGTCGCCCGCTTCGGCGGCGCGCGCCAGCAGCGCATGCGCCTCGCCCTCGCCGGCGCGCGCGGGATCGTTGAGCAGCGCCAGCGCCAGATCGTTGGCCGCCGGCCAATACCCGAGCTCGACCGCGCGCCGCCAGAACGCGTGCGCTTGCGCGCGCGCGCCGCGCCGCTCGAGGAGCAGACCCGCGCGATAAGCGCCTTCGCCCGCGCCCAACTCGGCCGCGCGTCCGAAATGGCGCAGCGCAAGTTCGTCCGTGTCCGCCAGCCGCCCCAGCGCGAGCGCGCTGGCGGCGTGACCGAGTTCGACCGCGCGCGCCAACATCGCCGCATCGCGCCCGGCGGCGCAGCGATGCAAACCCTCGGGGAAATCGGCTTCCGCCGCGCGGCAATACCATTCGGCGGCGACCGCACCGAGCCCCGCGCGCCGGTAGGCGTGGCCGAGTTCGACCTGCGCGGCCGGATCGCCGGCTTGCGCGCGCGCGCCGATCGCGGCCAAATCGGGGCTTTGGGCCGCTCCCCTTTCCATGCCGCAAATTGCGAAAACAACCAGTATCATCAGGCGTTTGCCGCGCATGCCGGTATGGTACACTGTCGCTTGCGAGTCCCGCGCCGATTTTCATGTGCCGGAGCGATGCGTTTGCCTGTCCCAAATCGCCGTTCGTTCGCCAAAGCCGCGTTCGCGCTGGCGGGAGGAGCCGTCATGCCGTTGGGTTTCCTGAGTCGGCTTTTCGCCCAAGCGCCGCCCTATCGCTGGGCCGTGTATTACGGCGAGAAAGCCGGCCCCGAGGAATTCGCCGGGCTCGATCTGGCCGTGCTCGAAAGCGACCGCCAGCCCGACATCGAAGCGATCGCCGCCAAGGGCACGAAGGTCGTGGGCTATCTGAGCGTCGGCGAGGTCCATCGGAGCCGCGCGTATCACGACGAAGTCCGCCGCGAGGGGATCCTGGTCTACGAAAACCCGGTCTGGCCGGGCGCCTTCGCGGTGGACGTGCGCGATCCGCGCTGGCGCCGCCGCGTGCTCGACGAGTTGATCCCGTCGATCCTGGCGCGCGGGTTCGCCGGCGTGTTTCTCGACACGGTCGATACCGCCACCGACCTTGAACGGCGCGAGAACGGCAAATACGCCGGCGCCGCCTTGGCCACGATCGATTTGCTCAAGGCGATGCGCGCGCGCTTTCCGGACATCGCCATCGTGCTCAATCGCGGCTACGACATTCTGCCGGCGGTGGCCGCGCATGTGGACATGGTGCTCGCCGAATCCTTCGTCACCGCCTGGGATTTCGACAATAAGCGTCCGCGCCTGGCGCCCGAGGGCCAGAAACGCGCCGAGATCGCGCTGCTCGAAGAGGCGAAGGCGATCAATCCGAAACTGCGCGTGCTCGTGCTCGAATACTGGCCGCCCGAGGATCAAGCGCAGCTCAAGCGCCTTTACGCCCAAGTGCGGGCACTCGGCTACGCGCCTTACGTCGCCACGGTCGAGCTCGACCGCGTGGTGCCCGAGCCGCGATGAAACTCGCGCGCTTCCTTCTCGCTTGCGCGCTGTTCTGGGCGGCCGGTGCGGCCGCGCAGACCGGCCACGAGAAGCGGCGCGTGGCGGTGTTCTGGGATTCCACGGTCGCCGAGCGCTGGCGCGACACGACCGGCCATCAGCTGCTGGAAATGCCGCTCAATCGTCTGG
>JAMNXK010000180.1 GCA_023653245.1 Tagaea sp. | reverse complement strand
CGGATCGATCCGGCGCCGGGCCGCAGCAAGCCCACGGCCAGGCGCGCGAGCGTCGACTTGCCCGATCCGGACTCGCCCACCAAGCCGACGCACCCGCCTTCGGCGACGCGCAGCGTGACGCCGTCGAGCGCGCGCGTCGGCGCGCCGCCGCGCCGTCGCGCCCGATGCGTGAAGACGAGACCTTGCGCGTCCAGGGCCGCCGCGCCGTCGGCGGGCGGCGCGTCGCCGGCGAGCCTGCCCGCGGGCCGTGCGGCCAGCAGCATGCGCGTATAGGCGTGTTCGGGTCGGTGCAGCACGCGCGCGGCCGGGCCGAGTTCGACGATCCGGCCCGCGCGCATCACCGCGACGTCGCGCGCCATCGCCGCCACGACCGCCAGATCGTGGCTGACGAACAGCATCGCCATGCCGAGCCGGTTCTGCAGGCGCAAGAGCAGGGCGAGAACTTGCGCCTGCACGGTCATGTCCAGCGCCGTCGTCGGCTCGTCGGCGATCAGCAGATCGGGGCCGGCCGCGAGGGCCGCGGCGATGCCCGCGCGCTGCAGCTGTCCGCCCGACAACTGATGGGGGAAGGCGCGCGCGGCGGCCGCCGGATCGGGCAGGCCGCATTCCGCGAGCAGGTCGAGCGCGCGTCGGCGCGCTTGGTCCGGCGGCAGGAAGCTCGCGCGCGCGATCTGCGCGCCGACCGCGTCGAGCGGATCGAAACTCGAATAGGGATCCTGGAACACGAAGCCGATGCGCTTGCCGCGCAAGCCGGTCCACGCTTGCGGCGTGGCGGGATCGAGGCTCTTGGGCCCGAAGCGCACCCGGCCCTGCGCGCGCGCGGCCGGCGGCAGCAGACCCGCGATCGCCAGCGCCGTCATCGTCTTGCCCGAGCCCGACTCGCCGACCAGCCCCAGCGTCTCGCCCGCGGCGACGGCGAAGCTCGCGCGGTCGACCGCGCGCGTGCCGGCGATCTCGACGCTCAGATCGTCGACCGCGAGCAGCGTCATCGGCGCAACCGGGGATCCATCAGGCGCTGGCACAGATCGGTCGCCGCGTTGACGGCGACGATCGACACGGCGAACAGCAGGATCACCGCCTGCACGACCGGATAGTCGCGGCCCTGGATCGCCTGCAGCGCCAGCGTGCCGAGCCCGGGCAGGCCGAACAGAACCTCCATCGTCAGCGTGCCGCCGATCAAGCCCGCCAGG
Source organism: Tagaea sp. (assembly GCA_023653245.1). Next base: position 4,310 of record JAMNXK010000180.1, on the reverse strand, counting down.
ATCAAACCCGACAGCGCGATCGCGACCGGGGCGGCGTTGGGCAGCAGCCGCGCGAGCACGATCCGCGCGCGGGACTCGCCGCGCGCGCGCGCCGCGCGCACGAACGGCGCCGCCGCGGTTTCCTTGAGCTCCTCGTGCAGCGGCTTGACGATCTGGCCCGCGACGTCGATGCCGATCACCAAGGCCGGGATCAACGTATTGCCCAGCACGGGCATCCAGCCGAGCCAGATCGAGAACACCAGAATCGCGGCGAGCCCGACGCAGAAGGTCGGCAGGGCGATCGACCAGACATTCACCGCCTCCACCAGCCAGGCGAACGGCGAGCGCGGCCAGATCGCCGCCAGCGCCGCCAAGGCGACGCCCAAAGCGAGGCCGATCGCCAGCGCCGCCGCCGCCAGTTCCAGCGTGGCGGGAATGGCGAAGCCGATCATGTCCGCGACCGGCCGCTCGAAGCGCAGCGACAAGCCCAGATCGCCTTGGGCCGCGCGCGACACCCAGCGCGCGAGCTGCGCATGGGCGGGCAAGTCGAGCCCGAGTTCGACGCGGACCGCGGCGATCTCGGCCTCGGTCAGATCGCCTTCGAGGGCGAGCACGTCGGCCGCGTCGCCGGGCACGACGCGGATCAAGAAGAATACCGCCACCACGATGGCGCAGATCAGCGCCGCCTGGCGCAGCAAGGGTATGACGAGCGCGCTCACGGTCCGCCGCCTTTGCGCAACGGATCCCAAGCGAGCCGCAGCCGGTCGCCGAGCAGCGCGAAAGCCAGACTGACGCACGCCAAGGCCAGCACTGGCACCAGAATCGCGATCGGCGCCGTCTCCGCGTGCTTGACCGAATCGGCGATCATTCGGCCCCAGGTGGGTGTGCCCGGCGTCACGCCGATGCCGAAGAAGCTGAGCACCGACTCGGTTGTGATCGCGCGCGGTACGACGATCGCCGCTTGGGTGATCACCGCGCCCGCGACGTTGGGCGCGATGTGGCGGGCCAGCGTGACCAGTGGCGGCGAGCCCATCGTCGCGGCGGCCGCGACATAGCCCGACGCGGTCTCGCGCAGCCAGGCGGCGCGCGCGACGTAGGCGAAGACGGGCGCGTAGGCGATCGCGATCGCCAGCGCCACCGACGGCACGCCGGGCCCCAGCGCCACCAGCAGCGTCATAGCGAGCAGGATCGAGGGCATCGCGCGCACCAGATCGAAGGCGCCGAAGGCGAGCCATTCGAACGCCTTGCCCGCGGTCACGCAGATCAAACCCAAGACCGCGCCGAACAGGATCGCGCCGGCGGTCGAGGCGAGCGCGACCGCCATCGTCAATCGCGTGCCGACGGCCAGGCGGGTGAAGATGTCGCGCCCGAGATGGTCTTGGCCGAGCCAGTGCGCGGCGCTCGGCCCCGCATTGGCGCCGGCGATATTCTGCGCCAGCGGATCGAGCCCGGTCAGCGACGGCCCGAACGCGCCCAGCGCCGCCGCCGCGAGCAACACGGCGAAGGCCAAGCGCGCCCGGAGCGACGGTGCCGATCGCAAGTCAGCTGGCGCGCACGAGGCTGGTATGCGCAACCCCGCCATCGACGCGCGCCGCGCCCCAAGTGAAACCCGGCGACCAGCCGGTCGCGTCGCGGCGATTGGCGATCGCCTCGGCCGAGTGGCCGATCACGACGGTCCAGTAGCGCGCCATCGCGTGGCGCCAGGCTTCCAGATAGTGCGCGCGGCGGACATCGAGATCGACCGCCGCGACGGCCTTCTTGACCATATCGTCGAACGCCGCATCCTGCGGGCTGCCCCACAGGCCGGTGTTCGGGCCGTCGGACATCATCCGCACGAAGCGCAGGAAGATGTCGGCGCGCGGCCCGCTGCCGAACGGCGCCAGATCCCAGTCGAGCTGGGCCAGACGGCGCTGCGCGCCGATGTCGTCGAGCGCCAGATGCTCGACCTGGAAGCCCAGCTCGCGCATCGTCTGCGCGCAAGCTTGCGAGTAGTCGTTCTGCCACGACACGATGCGCAACGGCGTGCGCACGGGCACCACGTTCTCGGCCGCGAGCATCGCCAGCGCCTTGGCCCGGTCGGGCTTGGCGTGGGCGTCGGCCTTGTGCAGGGTTTCGTCCCAGAAGAAATTGCCCGGCGCCGCCATTTGATTGGTCGGCACGCCGGCCTCGCCGGCCCAGATCTTCAGCAGCGCCGCCTTGTCCATCGCATGCGAAATCGCCTCGCGGACCTTGACGTTGTCGAACGGCGCGCGCGGCCGGCGGTTGTTGAACGACCAGAAGATCCAGCTCGTGTCCTTCATGAACTGGATCTGGATGTTGGGGTCGGCTTTGAGCACCGCCATCTGGTCGGCGGGGGCGCGCGCCACGTGCAGATCGCCCGCGCGCAAGGCCAGCGAATAATCGACCGTGTCGCGCAGGTTGAATTCGACCGCCGCGACCTTGGGCAAACCCGGCTGCCAGTAGTCGCGATGCGCGGGCGCCAGAAGCTTTTCGTTCGGCACCCATTGGCCGAAGGCGAAGGGCCCGGTGCCGATCGGCGTCTGGATCGTTGCCGCCCAGCCCGGGCTTTCCGGCGCCAGGACCCAAAGCTCCGACAGGATGTTCAGCAGCGGCCCGTAGGGCTCCTTCATCGCCATGACGAACGTGCGCGCGTCGGGCGCTTCCATCGTATCGACCAGCTGCATCGGGGCGGCGAGCCAGCCCCGGCGCAGATCGCGCACGCGCGTGGCGTTGGCCAGCACGTCGGCGGCGGTCATCTCCCGGCCGTTGTGGAACTTCACGCCCGCGCGGATGCGGAACACGTAGCGCTTGCCGTCCGGGCTCACGGTCCAGGATTCGGCGAGATAGGGGATCGCCTTGCCGTCGTCGGCGATGCTGGTCAGCGCCTCGGCGTAGACCTGCTGGACGGCGATCGAACCGGTGTGGCGATGCGGGTCGGAGGTGTCGAGCCCGAGCAGTGCGATCTTGAGCGTGCCCGCGCGCGAAGGCGCCTGGGCATGGGCTTCGTGCGGGCCCATGCCGGGGACGTGATCGAGCAAGCCCGCAGCGGCGAGCGCCGAAGCACCCCCCAAGAAAGCGCGGCGGCCGAATTGATCGTGCATGGCGGCATCTCCCTCCGGCGGACCCCGCCGCCGAAGCGAACGCTACAAGCCGCGTATGACAATCGCGTCTCGCCACGATGATCGACGCGCAACGGCCGCGTGCGAATTGTATGACACGGCTCCCGCCGCGAGGCTTGACGCTCCGGCCGGCCGAAGGCGAACTGGCGCCCATCATGATCGACATGCGCGTCCACTTCTCCGATCCCGTCCCGCCGGGCCGGCCTTTGCTGATCGCCCCGCGATTGCTCGACGCGTTCGGCTACGCCTTCGACAGCCTCGCCGTCGAGAACGGCGAGATCGAAGCCGAGATCGGCGCGCGGAACGCCCCCCAGCGCGCGTTCGTCATCCGCGCGACGCGACCGCCGCTGCGGCCGATCCTGCGCTATGCGATCGCGCCGTACGACGGGCCGCCGCCGGATTGGATCTGGTCGCCGCCCGACACGCGTTATGTGCGCGCGTCGCCGGAACTGGCGGCGTTCGCGCGCCGCCTTGCGGCCGACTCCGACGGGCCCGCGCAAACCTTGCGCCGGATCGTCGATCACGCGAGCGAGGTCCTGTGGTACGGGCACGGGCCTGGCACCGTGCTGGGCGATTCCGATTCCGTGCCGCTGCTGACGCGGCCGACGCGCGGGACTTGCATCGACATGCACGGCTATTGCGTCGCCGCGGCGCGCGCCGTGGGGATCGAAGCGGCTTACTGCGCCGGATTCTGGTTCGCGAAAGGCGCCGATCGCGCGCCGGGCATGCATTGCTGGTTCTCGGCGCGGATCGACGGCGCGATCGTGCATTACGACGTCTCGCACCAGCTCAAAGTGCCGCGTTTGCCGGTCGTCGAGGGCCTGGACCCCATCCCCGGCATCCGCTTCCTCGCCGCCAGCGGCAAAGGCTTCGAATTCGACCTGCCGGGCCGGGCGTTGGCCGTGGATCACTTCGCCCGGTTCGTCTGGCGCACCGAGGATGGGTGCGATCACTACCCGGCCCACGAGCTGCGGCTGGACGCGGCCGTGTCCGAAACGGCGGCGTCCGGGCCGGCGTGCTGACGTTTTCCCGTGACATATGTATGACGCGAAGCGGCCGCCGACCGCCGGTCCGGACGTTCAGAACGTCCGGCGGCGCAACCAAGCACCCGCCTGCTCGACCGCGATCACCAGGACCAAGATCGCCAGGATGATCGTCGAGGCCTCGGCGTAGCGGAACAGCTCCATCGACACTTGCAGCTCGATCCCGATG
>JAMNXK010000179.1 GCA_023653245.1 Tagaea sp. | reverse complement strand
GAGAAACCGGCCGGCTGACTCTCAGCGCGGCGGGTTGGCGACCGGCGGCTGCGTGGCATTGACGGTGGGCGCCACGACGCTGGGCATGACGATGGCGCCGCCTGGCGTTCGCGCGAAGGCGGACGTGGCGGCGGCCTCTCCTTCAGATATGGATCGGCCGGCCATCGACCGCAAGGGCGGCTTCGCGCACCGCCTCGGTCAGCGTGGGGTGGGCGTGGCAAGTGCGCGCGATGTCCTCGGACGAGGCGCCGAACTCGATCGCCAGCGCCATCTCGCCGACCAGCTCGCCGACCGAGGGCCCGATCATGTGCACGCCGAGCACGCGGTCGGTCTTGGCGTCGGCCAGGATCTTCACGAAACCGTCGGTGTTGTTCTGCGCGCGCGCCCGGCCATTCGCCGTGAACGGGAACTTGCCGATCTTGTAGGCGATCCCGTCGGCCTTGAGCTGTTCTTCCGTGCGGCCGACCGTGGCGACTTCCGGCCACGTATAGACGACCGAGGGCACCGCGTCGTAGTTCACATGGCCGTGTTGGCCGGCGAGGATTTCGGCCACCGCCATGCCTTCGTCCTCGGCCTTGTGGGCGAGCATCGGCCCGACCACCGCGTCGCCGATGGCGTAGATGCCCTTCACGTTGGTTTGGAAATGCGCGTCGATGGCGACACGGCCCTTGTCGTCGATCGCCACGCCCGCCTCTTTGAGGCCGAGCCCGTCGGTGTAGGGCCGCCGGCCGATCGCCACGAGCACGATGTCGGTTTCGATCGTCTCGGCCGCCCCGCCGGCGGCGGGTTCCACCGTGAGCGTGACACCCTTGGCGGTGACCTTGGCGCCCACGACCTTGGTCGAGAGCTTGAACGCCATACCCTGCTTTTGCAGGATGCGCTGCATCTGCTTGGAAATCTCCAGATCCATGCCCGGCATGATGCGGTCGAGGAACTCGACCACCGTGACCTTCGCACCCAGGCGCTGCCAGACCGAGCCCATCTCCAGGCCGATCACGCCGCCGCCGACGAGCACCATGGTCTTCGGCACTTCCGCGAGCGTCAACGCGCCGGTCGAGGAGACGATGCGCTTCTCGTCGATCGGCAAGGACGGGATCGAGATCACGTCCGAACCGGTGGCGATCACGATGTTCTTGGCCGCGATCTCCTGCTTGCCGCCGGCGTTGAGCGCCACTTCGAGCTTGCCCGCCCCGAGGATCTTCGCGGCACCCTTGATCCACTCGACTTTGTTCTTCTTGAACAGATAGGCCACACCGTCGACGTTAGCCTTCACCGTCTTGTCCTTGTGGCCCATCATCGCCTTGAGATCGAGCTCGACCTTGCCGGTCTTCACGCCGAACGCGGCCAGGCCGTGCGAGGCCTCCTCGAATTTCTCCGAGGCCTGGAGCAGCGCCTTGGACGGGATGCAGCCGACGTTCAGGCACGTGCCGCCGAGCGTCTCGCGCTTTTCCACGCAGGCGACCTTCATGCCGAGCTGGGCGGCGCGGATCGCGCAGACGTAGCCGCCGGGGCCGGCGCCGATGACGACGAGGTCGAATTGGGTGTCGGACATTGGGAATCCCGTTGGTTGATCGCGGCCGGCGTTCTTGGACCGGCCTCGCCCTTCGACAAGCTCAGGGTGAGGCCTAATTCTCGAGCCTCATGGTGAGCCCGTCGAACCATGAGGCAGGCACGATGTCGCGGCTGAGCGGCGCGCTTACATATCCAGCACGAGGCGGCCCGGATCCTCGACGCATTCCTTGACGCGCACGAGGAAGGTGACCGCTTCGCGCCCGTCGATGATGCGGTGGTCGTAGCTGAGTGCGACGTACATCATCGGGCGGATTTCGATCTTGTCGCCGACCGCGATCGGGCGCGGCTGGATCTTGTGCATGCCCAGAATGCCCGATTGCGGCGGGTTCAAGATGGGCGTGGACATCAGCGAGCCGTAGATGCCGCCGTTGGTGATCGTGAACGTGCCGCCGGTCATCTCGTCGACGGTGAGTTTCCCGTCGCGCGCGCGGCGGCCGAAATCGCCGATCTTCTTTTCGATGTCGGCGAACGACATGACGTCGCAATCGCGCACCACCGGGACGACCAGACCTTGCGGTGTGCCGACGGCCACACCGATGTCGTAATGGTTCTTGTAGACGATGTCGCCGCCGTCGATCTCGGCGTTGACCGCGGGCAGCTCCTTCAACGCCACCACGCAAGCCTTGGCGAAGATCGACATGAAGCCGAGCTTCACGCCGTGGCGCTTCTCGAATTGCTCGTTGTACTTGGACCGCATCGCCATCGCGGCGGTCATGTCGATTTCGTTGAACGTGGTCAGCATCGCCGCGGTGTTCTGGGCTTGCTTCAGGCGCTCGGCGATGCGCGTGCGCAGACGCGTCATCTTCACGCGCTCTTCGCGGGGCCCGAGCTCGCGCGGGGCGGACGGCGCCGGCGCGGGCTTCGCGGCGGCCGGTGCGGGGGCCGACACGGCGGCGGCGACGTCGGACTTGGTCACGCGGCCGTCTTTGCCCGAGCCCGCGACGGCGGAAGCGTCCATGCCGGCTTCGGACAGCGCCTTGCGCGCGGCGGGGCCGGGCGTCTTGGCGTCCGCTTGCTGGGCGGGGGCTTGCATCGGCGCGGGTGCGGCGGCCTTGGCCGGCGCCGCGGCGGGCGCGGCCGACGCGGCACCCTTCGCCCCTTCGAGAATCTCGCCGAGCTTGGCGCCCACGCCGACCGTGCCGCCGGCTTCCACCGTGATCGACACGAGCTGGCCCGCGACCGGGGCGGGCACTTCGACCGTGACCTTGTCGGTTTCGAGCTCGCACAAGGCCTCGTCCGCTTTCACGGCGTCGCCGACCTTCTTGAACCACTTGGCGATCGTGGCTTCGGAGACCGATTCCCCCATCGGGGGCACTTTGATGTCGACGGGCATGGCGTTTCTTTCTTTTCGCGTTCCGGGCGGACGTCAGAGTTTCAAGGCTTCGTCGAGGAGCTTGGCTTGTTCGGCGTTGTGGCGCTTGTACGAACCCGTGGCGGTGGCGGCCGATTCGACGCGGCCGGCATAGCGCGGACGTTTTCCGGCGATCGGCAGATTGGCGAGCATCGCCTCCAGGCGCGGCTGGACGAAGGTCCAAGCGCCCATGTTCTGCGGCTCTTCCTGGCACCAGACGATCTCGGCGTTCTTGTAGCGGCCCAGCTCGCGCTCCATCGTGGCGAGCGGGAACGGGTAGAGCTGCTCGACGCGCACCAGCGCCACGTCCTTGAGGCCGCGTTTGGCGCGCTCCTCGTAGAGGTCGTAATAGACCTTGCCCGAACACATGACCACGCGCTTGACCTTGTCGTCGGCGGCGATCTTGTCGGTCTCGCCGAAGAAGCGGTGGAAGGTCGTGCCCGGCCCCATGTCGGCGAGCTTGGACGTGGCGAGCTTGTGCCGCAGCAGGGATTTCGGCGTCATGATCAGCAAGGGCTTGCGGATCGTGCGGCGCACCTGGCGGCGCAGCGCGTGGAAGTAATTGGCGGGCGTGGTGATGTTGCAGACCTGCCAATTGTCCTCGGCGCACATCTGCAGGAAACGCTCCAGGCGCGCCGACGAATGCTCGGGCCCCTGGCCTTCGTAGCCGTGGGGCAGCAGCATCACCAGGCCCGACATGCGCAGCCATTTGTGTTCGCCCGAGGAGATGAACTGGTCGAACATGGTCTGCGCGCCGTTGGCGAAATCGCCGAACTGCGCTTCCCACAACACGAGCGCCTTGGGCTCGGCCAGCGAGTAGCCGTACTCGAAACCGAGCACGCCGAATTCGGAGAGCGGCGAATCGTGGACTTCGAACGTCGCCTGTTTCTCGCCGACGTTCTGCAGCGGCAGATAGCGCTTCTCGGTCTCCTGATCGACCAGCACCGAATGGCGCTGGGAGAAGGTGCCGCGCCCGCAATCCTGGCCCGACAGCCGCACGGGCGTGCCCTCGGCGCACAGCGTGCCGAAGGCCAGCGCCTCGGCCGTCGCCCAATCGATGCCTTCGCCCGAATCGAGCATCTTGCGCTTGGCGTCGAGATTGCGCCGGACGGTGCGGTGGATGTTGTGCCCGTCGGGCACGCGGGTCAGCGCGTCGCCGACCTGCTTGAGCAGCGGGGCCGGCACGGCCGTGTCGCCGCGACGGTCGTCGTTCTTGGCGGTTTCGATGCCCGCCCATTTGCCTTCGAGCCAATCGGCTTTGTTGGGCTTGTAGGTCTTGGAGGCTTCGAGCTGGCTGTCGAGATGCGCGATGAAATCGTCGTAGATCTTCTGCGATTCCTCGGCCGGGATCGAGCCTTCGCGCGCCAGCTCCTCGGCGTAGAGGGTGCGCGTGGATTTGTGCGCCGCGATCTTGCGGTACATCAAAGGCTGGGTGAAGGACGGCTCGTCCGTTTCGTTGTGGCCGTGCCGGCGGTAGCACACCATGTCGATGACGACGTCGCGGTGGAAACGCTGGCGGAATTCGGTCGCGATGCGCGCGACGTGCACGACCGCTTCGGGATCGTCGCCGTTGACGTGGAACACCGGCACGCCCAGGCCCTTGGCGATGTCCGAGCAATAGACGCCCGAGCGCGAATAGGCCGGCGCCGTGGTGAAGCCGATCTGGTTGTTGACGATGAAGTGGATCGTCCCGCCGGTCCGGTAGCCGAGAATGTCCACGAAGGCCATCGTTTCGGGCACGATGCCCTGGCCCGCGAAGGCCGCGTCGCCGTGCAGGAGCAGCGGCAGCACCGCCGTGCGCTCGACATCGCCCAGCTGCATGAGCTTGGCGCGCGCCTTGCCCAGCACCACGGGATTGACGGCTTCCAGATGCGACGGGTTGGCGGTGAGCGACAAATGCACCTTGTTGCCGTCGAACTCGCGGTCCGACGAGGTGCCGAGATGGTACTTCACGTCGCCCGAGCCTTGCACGTCGTCGGGATGCGCCGCCACGCCCTGGAATTCGGAGAAGATGGCGATGTAGGGCTTGCCCATCACGTTGGCGAGCACGTTCAAGCGCCCGCGATGGGGCATGCCGATCACGATGTCGCGCACGCCCAATTGGCCGCCGCGCTTGATGATCTGTTCGAGGGCGGGCACGGCCGCTTCGCCGCCGTCCAGCCCGAAGCGCTTGGTGCCGACGAATTTCCGGTCGAGATAGCGCTCGAACCCTTCGGCCGCGGTCAGGCGTTCCAGGATCGCGCGCTTGCCGCGCACGGTGAATTCGGTCTGGTTGCGCGGGCCTTCGATGCGCTGCTGGATCCAGCTTTTCTGCTCGGGATCGGTGATATGCAGGAATTCGACGCCGATCGAGCCGGCATAGGTCGCCTTCAGCGCGGAAACGATGGTGCGCAAGCTCGCCGACTGCATGCCCAGCACGTTGTCGATGAAAATCGGCCGGTCCATGTCGGACTCGGCGAAGCCGTAATGCTTGGGATCGAGCTCGGGATGCGGCTCGCGCTTGGTCAGGCCCAGCGGATCGAGATTGGCTTCCAAATGGCCGCGCATGCGATAGGCGCGGATCAACATGATCGCCCGGATGGAATCCAGGGTGCGGGCCTT
>JAMNXK010000178.1 GCA_023653245.1 Tagaea sp. | reverse complement strand
GCCACCAATCTGGTGCGCGCGAATTTCGAGAACTCGAACCTCGCCCCGCTGGTCGTCGCCTCGGGCAAATCGCTGGTCACGCGGCTGGACCGCGCCACCTTGCGCCACGCGCGTTTCGTGGGCTGCCAGCTCGTGCAGACCTCGTTCCGCGAGGCCGATCTGCGCTGGTCGAGCTTCGTCGATTGCGAGACCAAAGGGGCCGATTTCGAGCAGGCGATCGGACGGCCCGCTTCGGCCGTCGCCGCGCCGGAAACGCCCGCAGTACCGTGACCGAAACCGCCCGCGAGCGTGGCCTTCTGGTCGCGGCGATCGTCGGCCTTCTGGTCGCGGGATTCCTCGCCACGTCGCTGGGCAGTTTCTTCGCCTCGCGCGCCAGCGTGCGCGAAGCGATTCTGAGCGGCGAATTGCCGCTGACCGCCGACACGGTCTATTCGGAGATCCAGCGCGACCTGATCCGGCCGATTCTGATCTCGTCGCTGATGGCCGCGGACACGTTCGTGCGCGACTGGGTCATCGCGGGCGAGACCGATCCCGCGCCGATCGTCGCCTATCTGGGCGAGATCAAGCGCCGCTTCGGCGCGTTCACGGCGTTCTTCGTGTCCGAGCGCAGCCGCGTCTACTACCACGCCGAGGGCGTTCTGAAGACCGTGCGCGAGGACGATCCGCGCGATGCGTGGTATTTCCGCGTCCGCGCGATGCGCGCGGATTACGAGATCAATCTCGATCCCGACATGGCCAATCTCGACGCGCTCACGATCTTCATCAACTACCGCGTCTACGATCACGCCGACGGGTTCATCGGCACGACCGGCGTCGGCCTCACCGTGGACGCGGTCCGCCGCCTGCTCGACGACTACCAATCGCGCTTCGGTCGCACGGTCTATTTCGCCGACGCGCGCGGGCGCATCGTCATGGTGGGCAAAGGCGGCGACGTCCCCGAGCCCGATCTCGCCTCGCGCGGCGATCTGGCGCGCGAGGCGGGAACGCTGTCGCGCGACGGCGCGCACGCCTTCGAATACGCGCTCAAGGGCGAGACGCGGCTGGCCAATGTGCGCTTCATCCCGGAACTCGAGTGGTTCTTGTTCGTCGAGAAAAGCGACGCGGCCGGTCAAGCGGCGGTAAAGCGCACGCTGTGGATCAACCTGGCGCTGGCCGCCGCCGTCACGGGGCTGGCGATCTTGGGCGCGCTCGCCACGCTGGGCCGCTACCAGCGCCGGATCGAAGCGCTCGCGACCACCGACTCGCTGACCGGTCTTTCAACGCGCCACGGCTACGCCCTGCTCGCCGAGCAGATGGAGAAAGAGCTGCGCCGCGCGCCGCGCAAGGTTTCGGTGCTGATGGCGGACGTCGATCGCTTCAAGGCGATCAACGACGCGCGCGGACACGCCGCCGGCGACGCCGCCTTGCGCGCGATCGGCGCAGCACTGCGCGCCGAGCTGCGGGCCAGCGACATCCTGACCCGGTGGGGCGGGGACGAATTCCTGGTGCTGTTGCGCGATTGCGATTTGGTCCACGCGCGCGAGCTTGCCGAGCGGGTGCGCGCGGCGGCGGCGGCGGCTCTCCCGAATGACGGGCTCAGCCTGTCGGTGGGCGTGGCCGAACGGCGCGCGGACGAGCCCCTCGAGCGCGCGATCGGGCGGGCGGACGACGCGTTGCTGGCCGCCAAACGCGCCGGGCGCGACCGCGTGGCCCTCGCCGATTGAGGTCTACGCGCGCGCGCGGAATTCGAGCGTGTCGTCGCCGACGCGCTCGACGCTCTCCAGGCGATAGCGCGGCGCGCCGGCCAGCGCCGCCACGCCCAACCCGGCCAGCGCGGGCAGACCATCGCCGCCGATCGCGATCCCGGCGCGGAAAATCGCCAGGCGGTCGGCCAGGCCCGCGCGCAAGAACGACGCGGCGAGCGCGCCCCCGCCTTCGATCAGCACCCGCGTGATCCCGCGCGCCGCGAGCGCCGCGAGCATGTCGCGCGGCTCCATCGTTTCGGGCCGGACGAGTTCCACGCCCGAAGCCGTCAAAGCCGGCGAATCGCCGCGGGTCAAGATCCACGTCGGCTGCGTCCGCGCGGTCGCGACGAGCTTCGCCGAAAGCGGCGTGCGCAAGCGCCCGTCGGCGACGACGCGCACGCGGCGCGGATCGCCGAGCCCCGACAGGCGCGCGTCGAGCGCGGGATCGTCGGCCAGCGCCGTCCCCGAGCCGACGAGCACCGCGTCGTGCTCGGCGCGCAAGCGATGCGCCCGCGCGCGCGCCGCTTCGCCGGTGATCCATTTGCTCTCGCCGCCGGCGGTGGCGAGGCGCATGTCGAGCGAGCCCGCGAGCTTCAGCGTGACGAAGGGCCGGTTCTCGCGCAGGCGCAGGAAAAAGCCCGCGTTCAGCGCTTCGGCTTGCGCGCGCGACACGCCTTCGACGATGTCGATCCCGGCGCTTCGCAGCGCCGCGAGTCCGCGCCCGTCCACGCGCGGATCGGGATCGCGGCAGGCGACCACGACGCGCGCCACGCGCGCGCCGATCAGCGCCTCCGCGCAAGGCGGCGTTTTGCCGTGGTGCGAACAAGGTTCGAGCGTGACATAGGCGGTCGCCCCGCGCGCCGCCGATCCGGCGCGCGCCAAGGCTTCGGTCTCCGCGTGCGGGCGTCCGCCTTGTTGCGTCCAGCCGCGCCCGACGACGGTCCCGTCCATGACCAGCACGCAGCCGACGGCCGGGTTCGGCCATACGTTCCCGAGCCCGCGCCGTGCCAGCGCGAGTGCCGCACCCATATGGGTGCCGTCGTCGCCGTCAGTCGTCTTTGATGTCGTCGCCACCGAGCTTGCCGACGAAATCCTCGAAATCCTTGGCCTCGCGGAAATTCTTGTAGACCGAGGCGAAGCGGATATAGGCGACATGGTCGAGGGTACGCAGCGCGTCCATCACCATCTCGCCCACCACCGTCGAGGGGATTTCGCTCTCCCCCAGGCTTTCCAAACGCCGCTGGATGCCCGACACGATGCGCTCCACGCGCTCGGGCTCCACCGGGCGCTTGCGCACCGCGTGAGTCAGCGAGCGCATCAGCTTGTCGCGCTCGAACGGCTCCTTGGCGCCGTTCTTCTTCACGATCACGAGCTCGCGCAGCTGCACGCGCTCGAAGGTCGTGAAGCGCGACCCGCAGGACGGGCAGAAGCGCCGGCGCCGGATCGCCCCGCCGTCTTCGGTGGGCCGCGAATCCTTCACCTGGGTGTCGTCGTGGCCGCAGAAAGGGCAGCGCATCGAAGAAGACTCCTCCCGATTTTCGTTCTTTTAGGGGTTCGGATAGATGGGGAAGCGCGCGACCAGCGCGCCGACCTTGGCGCGCACGCGCGCCTCGACCGCCGCGTTGTCGCCGGAATTGGAATTGGCCAGCCCGTCGAGCGTCTCGGCGATCAAATCGGCGACCACGCGGAATTCGGCGACGCCGAAGCCGCGCGTCGTGCCCGCCGGCGTGCCCAGCCGCACGCCCGAGGTGACCATCGGCTTTTCCGGATCGAACGGGATGCCGTTCTTGTTGCAGGTCAGGCCCGCCCGTTCGAGCGACTTCTCGGCCGCCGTGCCGGTCAGCTTCTTGGGCCGCAAATCGACCAGCATCAAATGCGAGTCCGTCCCGCCCGAAACGATGGCGAGGCCGTGCTCGACCAAGCGTGCCGCGAGTGCGCGCGCGTTCTCGACCACGCGATGGGCGTAGAGCTTGAACTCGGGACGCAAAGCCTCGCCGAACGCCACCGCCTTGGCGGCGATCACGTGCATCAGCGGCCCGCCTTGCAGGCCCGGGAAGACGGCCGAATTGATCTTCTTGCCGAGATCCGGATCCATCGACAGGATCATGCCGCCGCGCGGGCCGCGCAGTGTCTTGTGCGTGGTCGTGGTGACGACATGGGCGTGCGGCAGCGGGTTGGGATAGGCCCCGCCCGCGATCAGGCCCGCGTAGTGCGCCATGTCGACCATCAGATGGGCGCCGATCTTGTCGGCGACGGCGCGGAAGCGCGCGAAATCGATGTGGCGCGAATAGGCCGAGCCGCCGGCGATGATGAGCTTGGGCTTGTGCTCGAGCGCCACGCGCTCCATCGCCTCGTAGTCGAGGAGCTGGTCGTCCTTGCGCACGCCGTAGGAGACGGGCTTGAACCATTTGCCCGATTGATTCACCGGCGCGCCATGCGTCAGATGCCCGCCTTCGGACAGCGACATGCCCATGAACGTGTCGCCGGGCTGGAGCAGCGCGAAGAACACGGCCTGGTTGGCTTGCGCGCCCGAATGGGGCTGCACATTGGCGAATTCGCAGCCGAACAGCTTCTTGGCGCGCGCGATGGCCAGAGACTCGGCCTCGTCGACGAACTCGCAGCCGCCGTAATAGCGCCGGCCCGGATAGCCCTCGGCGTATTTGTTGGTCAGCACCGAGCCTTGGGCGTCGAGGACGGCGCGGGAGACGATGTTCTCCGACGCGATGAGCTCGATCTGGTCTTGCTGGCGGCCGATCTCGCGGTCGATCGCGGCGCGCAATTCGGGATCGGCGGCGCCCAAGCGCGTGCCGAAGAAATCCTTGGCGAAATCGGCGTAGGAAACGGTCGCGGCGGACATGTCAGACTTAACCTTTCATCCCAATTTGGCGACGCGCTTGGCATGGCGCCCGCCTTCGAAAGCGGTGGACAGAAACACGGACAGGCACGCGCGCGCGATCTCGGGCCCGAGCGTGCGCCCGCCGAAAACGATCACGTTGGCGTCGTTATGCTGGCGGCACAGGCGCGCTTCGGTTTCGTTGTGAACGAGTGCCGCGCGGACATGGCGATGGCGGTTGGCGGCGATCGAAATCCCGATCCCCGACCCGCAGATCAAGACGCCGCGCGTAGCTCGCCCGTCTTTCAGGGCGCCGGCCAACGCATCCGCGAAATCCGGGTAGTCGACACTGTCGGCGGTATGCGTGCCGAGATCGACCACGGCCTGGCCAGCCGCCTGCAAGTCCTTGATCAACAAGGACTTGAGCTCGACTCCGCCATGGTCGGCGGCGATCGCGATGGGATCGGCCATGCGTGTTCTACCCCTAGATTTGGGGCAAGCTACCATATGTCGTTTGGGCGCCACAATCGGCCCCCAAAGCCTTGGGGTTTCAGGCTTTTTCGCCCTCGGTTTTGCGCAAGGCGGCGTCGAGCTTGCGCAAGGCGTTGCTGCGCAGCACGTATTCCGAAGCGCTGGCCGGCCCGAGGATCGACACCTCGATCCCGGTTTCCGGATCGAGCGCCGAGACCTTCATGTAGCTGCCAACCTGGTGGAACTCGAATAGAGCTTCGCGCGTCATGGTCTCGACTCGCCGGCGTTTCTCCCGTCGCTACAGATAAGCGCGTTCCGCGCAAACGCAAGGGCTTCGGGAATGTCCAATTCGAAAGTGTGGTTCGCGAGATTTTGTAACGCGTTAATCGAGCCTTCAGATCGACTCGATTAAACCTCGCCCATGTTCGACGACGCGTCCCTTCCCCCCGAGCACCGCCGCTTCGTGTCCTATTGGGACGCCAAGCGCGGCGCGCATGCGG
>JAMNXK010000177.1 GCA_023653245.1 Tagaea sp. | reverse complement strand
CCCGCCTTGATCGCCGACGACGGCTTGCGCACGAACGTGACCTTCGAGCACGCCGACAAATTCGCGCGGCGTCTGTGCGAACGATTGGGCGTGCCCGAGGAATTCGTGCATCGCGCGCACGAGGACGCTTGGTATTACCTGTGGCGCGAGCAGCGTCTGCCGGTGAATGTCGATCCGCTGAAGTCGAACCTCAAGGATCCCGAGGAGCGCGCGCGTCTCGCGAAGATTTTCGAGAAAGGTCTCGACGAGCCGGTGGGCGTGGCGCTGCCGCTGCAACGCGGATCGCGCGGCCAATGGAGCTCGGGCTTCTGGTTCGTGCGCCCGCAGCACATGTTCCTGATCCCGGGCGATTCGCCGATGGGCTATCGCCTGCCCTTGGATTCGCTGCCCTGGGTCGCACCCGTCGACTATCCCTATCATTGGGAAGTCGATCCGTTCGACGAGCGCCCGCCGCTGCCCAAGCGCGACGCGCGCGAGCGCGCGCTGCTTGTGTCGGGCGCGCCGGCCCGCGAAGGCTTCGCCCATCAAGGCGGAATGGGAATGGGCGGGCGCGGCGAGCCCGTGCTCGACCGCAAGCGTTTGGAGGAAATCCGCCGCGCCGAGCGCAACCGCATCAAGCCGCAAAGCTCGGCCGCCGGGGTCGTGCGCACGGCCTTGTGCATCGAGCCGCGCGACGGGCTGCTGCACGCCTTCATGCCGCCGGTGCACTCGACCGAGGACTATCTCGATCTGATCGCCGCCATCGAGGATACGGCCGCCGATCTGGGGCAGCCGATCCTGATCGAAGGCTACGCGCCGCCGCCCGATCCGCGGCTCAACAATTTCTCGGTCACGCCCGATCCCGGCGTGATCGAAGTGAACGTCCATCCGGCCGAATCCTGGCCCGAACTCGTCGAGCGCACGACCACGCTCTACGAGGAGGCGCGCCAGACGCGCCTGACGACCGAGAAATTCATGCTCGACGGAAGGCATGTCGGCACCGGCGGGGGCAATCATTTCGTGCTCGGCGGGCGCAGCGCGCCCGACTCGCCTTGGCTGCGGCGGCCCGATCTCTTGGGCTCGATGCTGCGCTTCTGGCACAACCATCCTTCGCTGTCGTATCTGTTCTCCGGCCTGTTCATCGGCCCGACCTCGCAGCATCCGCGCGTGGACGAGGCGCGCCAGGATCAGACCCACGAGCTCGAATTGGCGCTCGCGCAATTGCCGGCCAAGGACACGGCGGGGGTCGCACCCTGGGTCGTCGACCGCGTGATGCGCAACATTCTGGTCGATCTGACCGGCAACACGCATCGCACCGAGTTCTGCATCGACAAACTCTATTCGCCGGACAATTCGGGCGGGCGGCGCGGCTTGGTCGAGTTGCGCGCCTTCGAAATGCCGCCGCATGCGCGCATGAGTCTGGTGCAGCAATTGCTGCTGCGCTCGCTGCTCGCGCATTTCTGGGAGGAGCCTTACACGGGCAAGCTCGTGCGCTGGGGCAACGCGATCCACGACAAGTTCCTGCTGCCGCATTTCGTGCGCGACGATCTGGGCGACGTGCTCGGGCTGCTGCGCGACGAAGGCTACGGCTTCGAGGATTCCTGGTTCGATCCGCATTGGGAGTTCCGCTTCCCCAAGCTCGGCTCGGCCGCGTATCGGAACGTCGAACTCGAACTGCGCCACGCCCTCGAACCCTGGCACGTGCTGGGCGAGGAGGCGGGCGGCGGCGGCACGGTGCGCTATGTCGACTCGTCGCTGGAGCGCGTGCAGATCAAGGCGCGCAATCTGGTCGAATCGCGCCACGTGGTGTCGTGCAACGGTGTGGCCGTGCCGATGCACCCGACGGGGATCGAAGGCGAGTACGTCGCCGGCGTGCGCTTCCGCGCGTGGAATCCCGCCTCGGCGCTTCATCCCACGATCGGCCCGCACGCGCCCTTGGTGTTCGATCTGGTCGATACCTGGACCGGCAGGTCGATCGGCGGCTGCACCTATCACGTCGCCCATCCGGGCGGGCGGAACTACGACAAATTCCCCGTCAACGCCAACGAGGCCGAAGCGCGCCGTCGCGCGCGCTTCTTCGCCATCGGCCACACGCCGGGTTCCATGGTACCGCGCGCCCCCCGGCCGAACCCGGATTTCCCGCTGACCCTTGACCTGCGGAGGGCCTGACCGCGACAATTCACCCTTCAGGGCCCGGGGGTTGGATGGACGACACGTCGCCGGTTCAAGAAGCGCGGGCGGGCGCGGCCCCGCCGTTCGACGAGATGGTGACCGGTGGCGGGCAGATCCGCTTCCACTGGCAACCCATCATGGGCGCGTTGCGCACGCTGCCGCCCGGCGCGCTCGCCGAGCGCATGGAGCGCGCGCGCCGGCAATACGACGAGAACGGCGTCACCTACAACGTCTTCGCCGACGCCAACGGCGCCACGCGGCCCTGGCAATTCGACCTCATTCCGCTGCCGATCGCCGCCGACGAGTGGGAGGAGATCGAACTCGCGCTCGCCAAGCGCGCCACGCTGCTCGACCGAATCCTCGCCGATCTCTACGGGCCGCAGAATCTGCTCAAGGAGCGGCTGCTGCCGCCGGCCCTCGTGCACGCCAATCCGGGATTCTTGCGCCCCTGCCACGGTCTCGTGCCGGCCAATGGCGCGCCCTTCGTGCATTTCTACGCGGCCGATCTGGCGCGCGGGGCCGACGGTAAATGGCGCGTCTGCGCCGATCGGGTGAACGCGCCGTCGGGCGTGGGCTACGCGCTCGAGAACCGCAACGTGCTGATGCGCACGCTGCCCGAGCTGTTCCAGGCCGGGCATGTGCGCCGTCTCGGGCCGTTTTTCGAAATCTGGCAGACGGCGCTGGCGGCCCTCGCGCCGCGCCATCGCGAGAATCCGCGCATCGTGCTGCTCACGCCCGGGCCCTACAGCGAAACCTATTTCGAGCACGTCTATCTCGCCCGCCAGCTCGGCCTTACCTTGGCCGAGGGCGCCGATCTCACCGTGCGCGAGGGCAAGTGCTATCTGAAGACGCTTGGCGGCCTCCAGCAGATCGACGTGATCTTGCGCCGCATGGACGCCGATTACTGCGATCCGGTGGAGCTGCGCGCGGAATCGGCGATCGGGGTCGCGGGTCTGCTCGACGCGGTGCGCGCGGGCAACGTGACCGTCGCCAACGCGCTGGGGGCGGGGGCGGTCGAGACCCCGGCGATCATGCCGTTCCTGCCGGGGCTCGCGCGCCGCTTGCTCGACGACGATCTCGACATGCCCTCGCTCGAGACGTGGTGGCTGGGCCAGTCGGGCGTCTTGGCCGACGTGTCCAAGCGCCTCGAAGACTACGTGATCCGCCCGGCCTTCGGCGGCGAGCCCGAGGCGGCCGTGGTCGGCGCCGATCTGGATGCGCGCCGGCGTCAGGCGCTGCTCGAACGCATCGCCGAGCGGCCGTGGCGCTACGTGGCGCAAGCGCGCTTGCGCAAATCGGCGATGCCGGTGTGGACGCCCTCGGGCCTGCAGCCGCGCCCGATGATGGTGCGCGCCTTCCTGGTGCGCCACGAGGGCGGCTATGTGCCGCTGCCCGGCGGCATGACGCGCGTCGGCAACGACGAGGACGGCGTCGACATCTCGATGCAGCGCGGCGGCGCGTCGAAGGACACCTGGGTCGTGGTGCGCGAGCCGCAGAACATGGTCGTGGGCTTGCGCGCGAGTGCTGGCCGCGAGCCCTTGCGCCGCTCCTCGGGCGAACTGCAAAGCCGCGTCGCGGACAATCTGTTCTGGCTCGGGCGCTATGCCGAGCGGCTGGACGACACCGCGCGGCTGATGCGCGCGTGCCTGATGAGGGCACCGGCCGGCGACATTTCGGCGCGCGAAGTCGCGGAATTCCAAGCGCTCGCGCGCATGCTGGCCGGGCGCGGCGTGATCGAGCGGCGCGCGGGCGGTCTGCCCGACGGGCGTTCGATGCTCGAAGCTTTGGCCACGGCTTGCGGCCCCGATCAGGGCATCTCGCATCTGTTCCAGGCGATCCAGCGCATCGCCCCCACGGTGCGCGACCGTCTGTCGGCGGATATGTGGAAGGTGGTCAACGATCTGCTCAAGGACGCGCGGCTGCGCCTCGAAGGCCGGCCGGGCGACGTCGATTGGCTGTTCGAGGGCGTGGATCACGTGATCGGCGTGTGCGCCGCCTTCCACGGCATGGCGTCGGAGAACATGACCCGCGGCTCGGGCTGGCGCTTCCTGGATTTGGGCCGACGCATCGAGCGCGCGGGCTACGCCACCGCCATGGTGCGCGACGTGCTCGCCGCGGCGGGATCGCAAGGCGGCGAGCCGTGGCTGCGCCTGATGCTCGAGCTCGCCGATTCCTCGATCACGTATCGCACGCGCTACATGGCCGCGATCCAGCTCGCACCGGTGGTCGATCTGGTGGTGTGCGACGAGACCAATCCGCGCTCGATCGGCTACCAGCTGCACACCGTCGCCCATCATCTCGATGCGCTGCCCCAGCGCGCCAGCCGGCCCTTGTCGCTGCCCGAACAGAAGGTCGCGCGCGCGGCGATTTCGGCGATCGAGCTGTTCGACGTCGAGCGCCTGTCCTCGCTGATCGACCGCGAGGCGATGAACGCGCTGGACGGGCTGATGTCGGCGACGACCGTGCGGCTGGGCGAGCTGTCGGAGGCGATCACGCGCGCCTATTTCAGCCACGTCACGACCGTGCGGGCGATCGGCTACGAGTCGATGCCGGCGGCGGAGGGCGGGGCGTGATCTACGACGTCGTCCATCGCACGACCTATCGCTACGCGCAGCCGGTCGACGTGTCCTACCACACGCTGCGCGTGGCGCCGCGCGCGCTGGCCCACCAGAAGGTCCTGCGCGCCGCGATCATCGCCACGCCCGCGCCGTTGCGCGTGATCGATCGGGTCGATTGGTACGGCAACAAGGTCAGCCACATCTCGCTCGAAGAGCCGCACGCCGAGCTGGTCGTCGACGCGCGCTCGGTGGTCGAGGTCGAGTTTCCCAAACCGCCCGCCGCCGCCGACACCCCGCCTTGGGAGCGCGTGCGCGGCGATCTGGACGGTGCCGGCCTGCCCGAAGCGTGGGACGTCTCCGAATTCGTGCGCGAATCGCCGATGGCGCTGTGGGACGACACCGTGCGCGCCTACGTCGCCGAATCGTTCCCCCAAGGCCGGCCGATCTTCGCCGCCGTGCTCGATCTGAACGCGCGCATCAAGCGCGACTTCGTCTTCGACCCGCGCGCGACGGCGGTGGCGACGCCGGTCGAGCAGGTGATGGGGCTGCGCCGCGGCGTGTGCCAGGATTTCGCGCATGTGATGATCGCCTGCCTGCGCGCCATGGGTCTGGCCGCGCGCTACGTGTCGGGCTACGTGCGCACCTATCCGCCGCCGGGCCAGAAGCGGCGCGTCGGCGGCGACGCCAGCCACGCCTGGGTCGGCGTTTGGATCCCGCGCGTCGGCTGGGTCGACGTCGATCCGACGAACGATCTGGTGGTCAAGGACGAGCACGTGGTCATCGGCTGGGGCCGCGACTATTCGGACATCTCGCCGATCCGCGGCGTGATCCTGG
>JAMNXK010000176.1 GCA_023653245.1 Tagaea sp. | reverse complement strand
CGGGCAACTACATCGTCAGCCTCGGCAATGTATGCCGCTGGCTCGGCCAACAGGCCGAAGCCTTGGGCGTCGAGATCTTTCCCGGCTTCGCGGCGGCCGAGACCTTGTTCGACGACGGCCGCGTGTGCGGCGTCGCCACCGGCGACATGGGCATCGGCAAGGACGGGCAACGCACCGGGAATTTCACGCCGGGCGTGGAAATCCACGCGCGCCTGACCGTGTTCGCCGAAGGCGTGCGGGGGTCCTTGTCCAAGGCCCTCATCGACAAATTCGATTTGCGCCGCGACGCGCAGCCCCAGACCTACGGCATCGGCATCAAGGAACTCTGGGAGGTCGATCCCGCCAAACACCATCCGGGCCGCATCGTGCACACGATCGGCTGGCCGCTCGACAGCGAGACCTATGGCGGCTCGTTCCTCTACCACCTGGAGAACAACCAGGTCGCCGTCGGCTTCGTGATCGGGCTCGATTATCCCAATCCTTACCTGTCGCCGTTCGAGGAATTCCAGCGCTTCAAAACCCATCCGGCCATCCGCCCGGTCTTCGAGGGCGCGAGGCGGATCGCCTATGGCGCGCGCGCGATCAACGAAGGCGGGCTGCAATCGATCCCCGAGCTCGTCGTGCCGGGTGCCGCGATCGTCGGCTGTTCGGCCGGGTTCGTGAACGTGCCCAAGATCAAGGGCAGCCACACGGCGATGAAATCCGGGATGCTGTGCGCCGAAGCGGCGTTCGACGCGCTCGCGCATGAAGGGCCCGTGGGCAAGCTCGATTCCTATCCCGAAGCGCTGAAGACCAGCTGGGTGTGGGAAGAGCTCGCCGCCGTGCGCAACATCCGGCCGGGCTTTTCGAAGGGGCTTTATGTCGGCCTCGCCAACGCCGCGCTCGAGACCTATCTGTTCAAGGGCAAGGCGCCGTGGACGTGGCGCCATCATCCCGACCATGAATCGTTGCGCCCGTTGGCCGCCTCGAACCCGATCGAGTATCCGAAGCCCGACGGCAAAGTGGCGTTCGACCGTTTGTCGTCGGTGTTCCTCGCCAGCACCAATCACGAGGAAAACCAGCCCGCGCATCTGACGTTGAAGGACGCGAGCGTGCCCGTCGCGCACAACCTCGCCCTCTACGACGCGCCCGAGCAGCGCTACTGCCCCGCGGGCGTGTACGAGATCGTGCGCGAGGCGGCGGGGCCGCGCCTGCAGATCAACGCGCAGAACTGCGTCCACTGCAAGACCTGCGACATCAAGGACCCGACGCAGAACATCGTCTGGGTCGTGCCCGAAGGCGGCGGCGGTCCCAACTATCCGAACATGTGAGCGCCGCGCGCGCGCCTCACGCCGCTTCCTCGTCAGCGCGCCTGCCAGCGCGGTGGTTTGTCGCGGGCGGGCTTGGGATCGATGGGGTGGCCAGTCTGCTGCTCGCATTCGCGGCGCGCGACTTGAGCGCCGCCGAAGCCCTTTGGGGCGTAGTTGGCGCGATTCTGATCGTCGGCGGCGGCGGCCCTAACTGTCTGGATATGTGAGCGACGCGCGCCTATTCCAGCCGCAAGCTCGGCAGGTTGGCGACGGGGATCCGGTGCACGACCAAGCGGCCGTCTTGCGCGGCCACGGGCACGCGCACCGTGCCCGGTTCGCCGCCACCGACGCGGCCGAGGAAGCCGAGTGCCGCTTTCAAGATCGCCGCCGGCGTGGGCTCGAGGGCGCGCGCGGCTTGCAGCGCGTCGATCGCCTCGTTCCAGCCCGCCAGGCGAACCGTGCCGGCACCCAAAGGCCGGTCGCGCTCGTCCAGCGCGAGCGTGCCCTCGCCCGCGAGGCGCAGCGGCCCCCAATCGAGCGCGAGCGCGCTCGCTTCGAGCGTGCCACCCGCATCGCGCCAGGCGCGCAAAGCCGGACCCAGCGACGCAGCGCCGGCGATGGGACCGCGCAGCTGGCCCGCGAACTCCGCGCGCGCGATGTCGGTGCCGAAGGCGGCGAGGGGTGCAACGGGCTCGGCCAAGCGGATGGCTTGCGCCAGCAGCTTGGCGTCGAGCAGGTCGCCGTGCGGACGCGCGAGCGACAGGTCGAGTTTGCGGATTTGGACCGGCTTGCCGCCGTCCAGGGCGGCTTCGATCGCCTCGAAATCCAGATCGAGCCGGACGAGTTTGTCGGCGGAATCCAAAACGAGCGTCGCGTCCGGCCGGGCGGCGCGCAAAGCGAGCGTCGTGGCGCCGAATGTGGCGCGCTGCGCGCCGGGCAAGCGCGCGCGTATCTCCCCCGGATTCCAGGGGACGATGCGCGCGGTCAGGCGCTCGCCGCTCCACGACCAGGGGAGGGCGCCGGCGCCGGCCGCGCGCGCGTTCGTCGCCGTGGCGCGCCATTGGAGCGGCCAGCCTTTGACGTCGAACGCGTCCCAGGCGAGCGTTACGCCGGCTTGCGCGCGCTCGGCGCGCCACGCATCGACCTGGCGGACGATTTCCCGGGCCACATACATCCATGCGACCGTCCACACGAAGACGAGCGCGATCGCCGCATAGGCGGCATGCTTGGCAAGGCGTTTCATCGGCGCCTTTATAGGCTAGTCTCGGTCCATCTCGCGATGGATAGAGCGATCCCCCTCGTTTTCGTGGTGCTGTGGTCGACCGGGTTCATCGGCTCGAAACTGGGCATTCCCCATATCGAACCGATCACCTTTTTGGTCGTGCGCTTCGCCATCGTCGTGCCGATTTTCCTGGTGTGGGCGTGGCTGGCGCGCGCGCCCTGGCCGCCGCGCGAGCGCTGGGGCGACGTGGCCATCGTCGGCGTCTTGCTGCACGGATTCTATTTGGGCGGGGTGTTCGTCTCGATCGCTTGGGGCTTGCCGGCGGGCATCTCGGCGCTGATCGTCGGCGCGCAGCCGCTGCTCACCGCCGCCGTGATCGGCAGGCTCACCGGCGAACGCGTGAGCGCGCGCCAGTGGATGGGCCTCGCCCTCGGCTTCGCGGGCGTGGCGGCGGTGCTGTGGGAGAAGCTCGGCTTCGAAGGCGTGCCGCTCGCCGCCGTCTGGCCGTCGGTCGTGGGCTTGCTCGGGATCACCTTCGGCACGCTCTACCAGCAGCGCCGCGGCGGCGGGATTCACCTCGCCACCGGCGGGGTCATCCAATACGCGGCCGTGCTGCTGGCGTTGATTCCGATCATGCTGGCTTTCGAGACGATGGAAATCGACTGGGCGCCCGAGCTCGTCTTCGCCATGG
This sequence comes from Tagaea sp., assembly GCA_023653245.1. The sequence goes on along the minus strand of JAMNXK010000176.1, from coordinate 2,342 downwards.
CGTGGCTGATCCTCGTCTTGTCGGTGGGGGCGGTGTCGCTGCTGATGCTGCTCGCCCGGCGCAAGGCGGCGGCCAAGACCGCGAGCCTGTTCTATCTCGTGCCGCCGTGCACGGCCGCCGTCGCCTGGCCGCTCTTCGGCGAGGCGTTGGGAGTTCTGGCCGTCGCGGGCATGGCGGTGACGGCGTTGGGCGTCTATCTTGTGCGCAAGAGCTAGCGCAAGACCATGGCCGCGAAGTCCAAACCCCGCACCGGCAAGGTGCCCGATTGCGAAGGCTGCCCGCCGCCGCCCGCGGCGCGCGAGTTCTGGCTGTTCGCCTATGGCTCGCTGATTTGGGATCCCGGGTTTCCCTACGAAGAAGCGCGGCCGGCCAAGCTCATGGGCTATCACCGCGCCTTCTGCCTCTATTCGACGCGCTATCGCGGCACGCCCGAGCGGCCGGGGCTGGTGCTCGGCCTGGACAAGGGCGGCTCGTGCCGGGGCATCGCCTATCGCGTCGCCAACGCCCATCGCGAGACCACGATGGCCTATCTGTGGGACCGCGAGATGCTGAACCGATCGTACCATTGTATGGATCTGCCGGTGACGCTGCAGGACGGCCGCCCGGTCGTCGCGCGCACCTTCGTGATCGACCGCAAGGGCAGGGCGTACGCGGGCAAGCTCGCCCAAGCCGAGACCGCGCGCATCATCCGCGACGCGCACGGCCAGCGCGGCGCCAATGCGATCTATCTGGCCAACACGGTCGAGCATCTCGACCGGCTCGGGCTCAAAGACCGGCGCCTGACGGCGCTGCTGGCGGCGGTGCGCGGCTGAGGCCTTGCCGCGACTCGGGGGCCCGGGCGATTCTCTCCCGCGATGAAGTTCCTCGAGGATTACCGCTCGCCCAGCGAGTCCGAAATGAAGGGCCTCACCCTCGACGAGGCCGAGCGCCTCGACGCGCTCAACAAGGAAATCCATCTGCGCAACCGCCTGCTCGTGCACAACGCGCGCGCGGTCCTGCAGGAGGTCGATCCCTCGGCCAAACTTCTCAAATCGATCGAAGCGCCGGCCCCGCCGGTGCACTACGCGCGCGTGATCCAGCTGCTCAGCGAGCGCGGCGACGCGGCCGCCGCGCGCGTGGCGGCCGCCGCCGCCAAGACCAAGGAGCGCGGGTGACGGCCGGCGCGACGCTCGACCGCGTGCGCGCGCTGTCGGCGATCCGCCAATTGCGCGGCGGCGTGGTCGCCGGCGTGATGTTGAAGGCGAGCGATCCCGATCTGGCGGGCTTCATGGCTTCGCTCGCGCGCTCGGGCTTGGTCGCCGAAGCGCAAGGCGAGGCCGACGCGCCCCAAGTCAAGCCGGTCTCCGGCGCCATTCTCGATCCGTCTTTCCTGCCCAAGCCCAAACGCAAATTCGGAAGGAAACCCGACATGACCGATCCCTGGGCCCCGTCGGAAGAGCAAAAGCGCATGCTCGCCTTCATCGACAAATCGGTGCGGCTGGTGAACCGCGAGGTGATCCACAAGCACATTCCCGGACTCACCAAAGAGCGCTTCGTGGAGTTCGCCGCGTCCGTGGCGCGGCTGCGCGCCGACTATCTGTCCTCGGCGATGCACGCCTTCCTCGACGGCGAGGGGTCCGAGAAGGAGCTCGCCGATCTCGCCCACAAGCGCGCGCTGTTCGAGGAAGGTGTGAAAGCCTACGAAGCGCTGCACCGCGCCCTCGAGCGCGGCTATATCGACCCGGAAGGGACGAAGGCGTAGGGGCCATATAGCCCTTCCGTCGTCCTCGGGCTTGACCCGAGGACCTCGCCCACCAAACGTCGCGCCGAAGGCGCGGCCCGTTCTCTTCGAGATTCCCGGGTCGCCCTTCGGGCGCCCGAGAATGACGATTCATGTTGGGCGCAGCCGCTCAATTCGGCGGGACGATGCGCCCGAACGCGCCGTCGCGCGCGTCGGTGAGGAAATAGACGAAGCCGTCCGGGCCCACGCGCACGTCGCGGATGCGGCCCTGGCCTTCGGCCAGACGTTCTTCGCGCGCCACCCGCCCGTTGGCGAGTTCGAGGCGGAAAATCCCGCGCTCGCGCAGCATCCCGGCGAGCAGCGAGCCGCGCCAGGCGGGGAAGGCGGCGCCGTCGTAGATCGCCAGGCCCGAGGCTGCGGGCGAGGTCGGCAGCCACACATGTACGGGGTTTTCCATGCCGGGCTTGGATGTGCCTTCGCCGATCGGCTGGCCGCCCGCGTAGGTCGTGCCATGCGTGACCACCGGCCAGCCGTAATTGAGGCCGCGCTTGACGATGTTGAGCTCGTCCCCGCCGCGCGGCCCGTGCTCGGTCGACCAGATCGTGCCGTCGCGCGGATCGAT
>JAMNXK010000175.1 GCA_023653245.1 Tagaea sp. | reverse complement strand
CTCAGTGATTGAGGATCTGCGACAAGAACAGCTTGGTGCGCTCGTTCTGCGGCCGGTCGAAGAACTCGTGCGGCACGTTGGATTCGACGATCTCGCCCTTGTCCATGAACACGACCTTGTCGGCCACGGCCTTGGCGAAGCCCATTTCGTGGGTCACGCAGATCATGGTCATGCCCTCGCGCGCGAGTTCGACCATGGTGTCGAGCACTTCCTTGACCATTTCGGGATCGAGGGCGGAGGTCGGCTCGTCGAACAGCATGATCTTGGGCTTCATGCACAGCGAGCGGGCGATCGCCACGCGCTGCTGCTGGCCGCCCGAAAGCTGGCCGGGATACTTTTTGGCCTGCTCGGGGATGCGCACGCGCTTCAAATAGAACATCGCGGTTTCTTCGGCCTCGGCCTTGGGCACTTTGCGCACCCAGATCGGCGCCAGCGTCAGGTTTTCCAGCACGGTCAGATGCGGAAACAGGTTGAAATGCTGGAACACCATGCCGACTTCGCGGCGGATCGCCTCGATGTTCTTGAGGTCGTTGGTGAGCTCGATCCCGTCGACGACCAGCGAGCCTTGCTGGTGCTCCTCGAGCCGGTTGATGCAGCGGATCATCGTCGACTTGCCGGAGCCCGACGGGCCGCAGACCACGATCTTCTGGCCCTTGCGGACCTCGAAATCGATGTTCTTGAGCACGTGGAACTCGCCGTACCATTTGTTGAGCTTGGTCAGCTTGATCATCGGCTCGTCGGCGGATTGCGCGGCGGCGGCGGCGGTGGACATGGCGGAACGCTCCGGTCTAGCGGTGTTTGTGACGGTTGAGGTCGATCTCGATCTTCTGGCTGTATTGCGACATCGCGTAGCAGAAGACGAAGAAGATCAGCGAGACGCCGAAATAGACTTCCGGTCCGTAGCCGCGCCATTCGGGCTGGGACGCGGCGGTCTTGGCGGCGTTCAGGACTTCGAGCAGGCCGATGATCAGCACCAGCGAGGTGTCCTTGAACAGGCCGATGAAGGTGTTGACCATCGGCGGGATCACCATGCGCAAGGCCTGGGGCAGCACGATCATCGACATCGACTGCCAATAGGACAGGCCGAGCGAGTCGCCGGCCTCGTACTGCCCCTTGGGCAAAGCCTGCAAACCGCCGCGCACCACTTCGGCCAGATAGGCCGCGGCGAACATGATGATGCCCACTTGCGCGCGCAGCAGCTTGTCGAACGTCACGCCCTCGGGCAGGAACAGCGGGAACATGACCGAGGCCATGAACAGCACCGAGACCAGCGGCACGCCGCGGATCAATTCGATATAGGCGATGCACAGTGTTTTGACCGCCGGCATGTCCGAGCGGCGACCCAGTGCGAGCAGTATCGAGATCGGAAAGGCGAAGGCGATTCCGAAGGTCGCGAGGATGAGGGTCAGGACCAGACCGCCCCAACGCTCGGTCGAGACCTCGGACAAGCCCAGAACGCCGCCGAACATCAGCACGCCGATCAGAGCCAACCCGCCGCCCCACACAGAGATCAGCCGCGAATTCCAATTCGCGCGCATCGCGCTGAACACGTAGAGGAAGACGAAGGTCAGCGACGCGAGCGCCGGACGCCACTGTTCCTCGTAGGGGAAGGTCGCGAACAGCACGAAACGATAATTGTGATGGAAGAAGGCCCAGCACGCCCCCGTCCCCTTGGCGGCTTTGCAGTCATCCGGCGAACCGGTCCACACCGCGTTCAGAATGCCCCACGGGATGAATCCCATCAGGGTTTTCAACACGAGATAGGCGACCAGCAGCGTCAGCGCCGTGTTCGCCCAGCCCGAGAACAGGTTCGACCGCAGCCAATCGATGGCCTTGGACTGGGTCGCCGGCGGGCGCATATCCGCCGTCGCGGGGATACCGGCCATGGCTCAACGCTCCTTGAACGCGATGCGTTTATTGTACCAGTTCATGAACATCGAGATCGACAGGCTGACCGTCAGATACGCCGCCATGATGATCGCGATGCCCTCGATCGCCTGCCCCGTTTGATTGAGGGTCGTATTCGCGATCGACACGATGTCGGGATAGCCGATGGCGACGGCCAGCGACGAGTTCTTGGTGATGTTCAGATATTGGCTGGTCATCGGCGGCACGATCACGCGCAGCGCCTGGGGCAGGATCACGAGCTGGAGCATCTTGCTCCGCCGCAAGCCGAGCGCGTTGGACGCCTCGGTCTGGCCGTGCGGGACCGATAGGATGCCCGCGCGCACGATCTCGGCGACGAAGCCGGCCGTGTAGGTCACGAGCCCGACCAGCAACGCCGCGAATTCCGGCGTCATCGTCAAGCCGCCCTGGAAGTTGAAGCCGCGCAAGACGGGCCAATCCATCGCCACTGGCGCGCCGCCGATCAGCCACACGACGAACGGCAAACCCAAGATCAGGCCGAGCGCGCCGTAAAGCATCGGGAATTGCTCGCCCGTCGCCGCTTGGCGCGCGGCGGCCCAGCGATTCAGGAAATAGGTGCCGACGATGCCGGCCAGAAAGGCCACGCCCATCCAGGCATGGACCCAATGTTCGGCCGGAATCGGAATCTTGATGCCGCGATTGGACAGGAAGACGCCCGCGATCGGCTCCAGCGCCTGGCGCGGTCCCGGGAACACGTCCTGGAACATCGCCCACCAGAAGAAGAGCTGCACCAGCAGCGGCAGATTGCGGACGAACTCGACATAGACCGAGCAGACTTTCGCCACCAGCCAGTTCTTGGACAGGCGGCCGATGCCGATGAACGTGCCCAAGATGGTCGCCAGCACGATGCCGATGACCGCGACGCGCAACGTATTGAGCGCGCCGACGAGCAGCGCGCGGCCATACGTGTGCTCGGGTTCGTATTCGATCAGGGATTCGCCGATGGCGAAGCCCGCCTCGCGGCCCAAGAACGCCCAGCCGGTGGAGATGTTGCGGGATTCGAGGTTATGCAGCGTGTTCGAGACAAGGTACCAGACGATCAGCCCGATCAAGCCGACCACCACGACCTGCCAGAAAATCGCCCGAAAAACCGGATCGTTCAGCGAAATCCGCATCGCGTTTGCGCTGTTCGCCCCGGCGCGCGCCGTTCGATCGGCCATCGCCCCCACTCCCTTCGTCGTCCCGACTCCGCCTCGATCCGCGAGCCGGGCTCTGTCGGCCCGATCGCGCGGAGGAGGAATTCAATTACCGGGCCAAGGGGCGGACGAACCCGTCCGCCCCCGGCTCGGGTCCTGGTTTAGCGCAGCGGCGGCACGTACATCAGGCCGCCTTCCGTCCACAGACGGTTGACGCCGCGTTCGATGCCCAGCGGGGTGACGTTCTTCTGGAAGATCTCCCCGTAATTGCCGACTTGCTTGATGATGTTGAAGGCCCAGGCGTTGTCCAGGCCCATCATGGCGCCCAAGCCGCCGGTGCGGCCGAGCAGGCGCTGGATGCCCGGGTTGGCCGAGGTCAGCATCTGATCGACATTGGCCGACGTCACGCCCAGTTCTTCGGCTTCGACCATCGCGTAGTGGGTCCACTTGACGATGTCGGCCCAGCGCTGATCGCCGTGACGCACGGACGGCCCGAGGGGCTCCTTGGAGATCACTTCCGGCAGGATCACGTGGTCGGCCGGGTTTGGCGTGTTGGTCGCGCGGATCGAAGCGAGGCCCGACACGTCGGTCGTGTAGGCGTCGCAACGGCCGGCGAGATAGGCGGCGATGTTTTCCTCGAGCCGCTCGATCACGACCGGCGTGAAGCGGATGCGGTTGGCGCGGAAGTAATCGGCGAGATTGAGCTCGGTCGTCGTGCCCGGCTGCACGCAGATCGTCGCACCGTTCAGCTCCTTGGCCGACTTGATGTTGGCCGAACGCTTCACGATGAAGCCCTGGCCGTCGAAGAAGTTGATCGCGGCGAATTCGAGGCCGAGCGAGGTGTCGCGCGAGAGCGTCCAGGTCGTGTTGCGGGCGAGCACGTCGACTTCGCCCGACTGCAACGCGGTGAAGCGCTGCTGGGCGGTCAGTGCCGTGAAGCGCACCTTGGTGGCGTCGCCGAACACGGCCGCGGCGAGCGCGCGGCAGAAATCGACGTCCAGCCCGGTCCATTCGCCGCGCGCGTTGGGAATGCCGAACCCGGCCACGCCGCCATTGGCGCCGCATTGGAGATGGCCGCGCGCGCGGATCGCGTCGACGGTCGGCGAAGTTGCGGCCTGCTGGGCCTGGGCGGGCACGGCAGCGGTCACCGCGATGGCGGCGGCCACGACGGCACTGGCGATTGCTTTCATGAACCTGTCTCCCTGGCGCGACCCCGAACGGGTTCGCGCGATTTCAAAGTGTTGCATCCCCCTCGGCCGATGTGGAGGCTTATGGGGGGCCCCTATTTCGACCAGGTGCGAAGACGCTAGCACGGCCAAGCCGCACGCCTCAAAGGATTTGTACCGACACGCGACGGGGGTTGGGCCGATTGGGAACGCTCTCTATAGTACGGCCCGCCCCGAATCCTCGTTTGCCGGAAGCCGCTCCCGATGAAAACCGACACCAAACTGACCACCCTTGGCCGCGATCCGGAAGCGAATTTCGGGGTCGTCAACCCGCCCGTCTATCACGCCTCGACCATTCTGTTCCCGACGCTGGCCGCCATCGAAGCCGCGCAGAAGTCGAAGTCCAAGAATCAGATGCGCTACGGGCGCTACGGCACGCCGACGACGTTCGCGCTGCAGGACGCGATCGCCGAGCTCGAAGGCGGCTACGCCGCGTTCGCAGTCGGCTCGGGGGCGGCGGCGATTTTGGCCGTGCTGATGGCCTTCACCAAATCGGGCGATCACGTGCTGTGCGTGGACACCGCCTACGCGCCCACGCGGCGCTATTGCGACGTGGTGCTCAAGCGTTACGGCGTCGAGACGACCTATTACGATCCGGCGATCGGGGCGGGCATCGCCGCCCTCATCAAGCCCAACACGACGTTGTGCATGCTCGAATCCCCGGGTTCGATGACCTTCGAGGTTCAAGACGTGCCCGCGATCGTCGCCGCGTGCAAAGCCAAGGGTGTCGCCACCGCGATGGACAACACCTGGGCGACGGCGCTCTATTTCCGGCCCTTCGATCACGGCGTGGATGTCAGCGTGCAGGCCGGCACGAAGTATGTCGGCGGGCACTCGGACATCATGCTGGGCCTGGTCGCGGTGCGCGACCAAGCGCTCTACGAAAAGGTACGCCCGGCGATCGACGATCTCGGCGCCGCGACCGGTCCGGACGACCAGTTCTTGGCGCTGCGCGGGCTTCGCACGCTGGGCGTGCGCATGCCGCGTCACTACGAAACCGGTCTCAAACTCGCGCGCTGGCTCGAGCGCCAGCCCGAAGTGGCGCGTGTGCTGCATCCCGCCCTCCCCTCCTGCCCCGGCCACGAATTATGGAAGCGCGATTTCAAGGGGGCTTCGGGTCTGTTCGCGTTCGTGCTGAAGCCCGTGCCCAAGCCGGCGCTCGCCGCGATGCTCGACGACCTCGAACTCTACGGCATGGGATTCTCCTGGGGCGGTTTCGAAAGCCTGATCGTGCCGGGCAACGTCGCGTCGATCCGCACGGCGACGG
>JAMNXK010000174.1 GCA_023653245.1 Tagaea sp. | reverse complement strand
GGCCGCCTCGGCGAATCTCGCGCGGGCGAGCAGCATGGCCATCGAATAGGGCTCCTGGCCGGCCGCGCACGCCGCCGACCACAAGCGCACGCGCTTGGCGCCGCTTTCCAGCAGCCCCTCCAGATGGCGCTCGAGCAGGCGAAAATGATGGATTTCGCGGAAGAAGCGCGAATGGTTCGTTGTCAGTGCGGCGACCACCGCGTCCCACTCGGGATCGGCCGGATCGGCCAGGCGCGCGCGATAGGCGGCGAAATCGGACAGACCCAGCGCGCGCACGCGCGGCGCCAAGCGGCGATAGATGAGGGCCGATTTGTTCTCCGGCAGCACGACGCCGGCGCGCGCGCGCATCGCCCCCGCGAAGAACGCGAGATCGGCCGCGTCGGCGGACGGCGCGCCCGACCCGCGCGCGGCGTCGAGGACGGGGGCGGTCATGGCGGCGCGGCCTCGGCGGCGGCTTGCGCGGCGTCGAGCCCGGGGAAGGTCTCCTCGACCAGGCGGTCGACGTCGGTCACGCCGAGGATCTTCTCCGCCAGGAACACCACGCCCGACATGAAGGGCGTCGCGTCGCCGCCCTCGATCGCGGGCATGGCGGCCATATCCTCGTTCTTGGCGGCGACGATGTCGGTCACCGAGTCGACCAGCAGGCCGATCGAGCGGCCGTCCTGGCCGCGCACGATGACCACCACGTGGCGCGGGCCCGCGTCGGCCGGCCCTTTGCCCAGGCGCGCGGACACGTCGTAGATCGGCACGATTTCGCCGCGGATGTTGACGATGCCGCGCACGTAGTCGGGCGTGTGGGGCACGCCGGTCGGCTCGACCCAGGTGCGGAATTCGATCACGCGGTCGATCGGGATCAGGAACGACGTGCCGCCGATCTCGAAGCTGACGAATTGGTTGTCCATGCGCCCGCCCCTCAGCTTTCCGCCGCCAGGCGCTCGGCGCGCCGCCGCGCGACGGCGACGGCGCTGAGCGAGGGCAGATCGAGAATCAAGGCCGGCCGGCCGTCGCCCAGGATCGTCGCCCCGGACACGCCGCGGACCTTGCGATAGTTCTTCTCCAGGCTTTTCACCACGACCGGCTCCTGCCCGATCAGATCGTCGACTTGCAGCGCCAGCGGCTCGCCGCCCGACGGCCGCACCACCACCAGAATGCACCGGCACGGATCGGTCTGCCAATCGGGCACGCCGAACTCCTGACCGAGGGGCAGGATCCGCAGCAGCGCCCCGCGCCAGGCGAGCATGGCGCCGCTCTCGTCCATCCGCACCACCGCTTCGGGGGCGGGGCGCAGGCTTTCGACGATCGCGGAAATCGGGATGAGATAGTGCTGGCGGCCGACCGTCGTGACCATCGCGTCGAGAATGGCGAGCGAAAGCGGCAGATGCAGCGAGAAGACCGTGCCCTGTCCGGGCCGCGAGACGAGCCCGACATGCCCGCCCATCTCGCCGATCGTCTGGCGCACCGCGTCCATGCCCACGCCGCGGCCCGACACCGACGTGACCGCGTCGGCGGTCGAAAAGCCGGGCAGGAAGATGAGATCGTCGATCTCCTGATCCGTCAGCGTGGCGCCGGCCGCCACCAGGCCGCGCTCGATCGCTTTCTTGAGGACGCGCGCCCGGTCGATGCCCTTGCCGTCGTCGGTCAGCTCGATGGCGACCTGCGCGCCGCGCTGCTCGGCGCTCAGATGCAGATGCCCGACCGGATCCTTGCCGGCGGCGGCACGGCCTTGCGCATCCTCGATGCCGTGATCGATCGAGTTGCGGATGAGATGGGTGAGCGGTTCGCTCAAGCGCTCGACGACCGTCTTGTCGATTTCGACGTGCTCGCCCGAAATCTCCATGCGGATGCGCTTGCCGGTGGTCTTTTCGAGCTCGCGCACCAGCGCGCCGAAGCGCGAGAACACGGCCTTCAAGGGCTGCGCGCGGATCGAGGTCGCCGCGTCGGCGATGTCGCGGATGTGCTGCGCCATTTCGTCGAGCGCGCGGAACAGTTTGCGGTGGGCGTCGGGATCGAGGCCGGAGGCTTGGCGCGCCAGGAAAGCCTGGGTGATGATGAGTTCGCCCACCATGTTGCCCAGGCGCTCGAGCTTGGGCACGTCCACGCGCACGGTGGGCACGGGCGGCGCCGGTTTCTCGCGCGGCTTGGCCGGTTCGCCGGACGCGGCGGAAGGCGCTTGGGCGGGCTTGGCCGGCGCCGGCGCGGCGTCGGCCGCCGGGGCCGGCGTCGTATCCTCGATCTCGAAAACCGCGAGATCGTCGATCATGTCGCGGATGTCGTCCAGATCGGCGCGCGGCGCCGAGGAGTCGAGCGTCATCGTCCACGAGAACGCGCACACCGAAGGATCGAGATCGGCGAGCGCGGGCAATTTCGAGGCGTCGAGTTCGACCGCGAGCGCGCCCATGCCCTTGAGCATGTCGAGGACGCGCAACGGATCGATGCCCGCGCCGATCAGCTTCGGGCCCGGCACGAAGCGGATGCGATAGCTGCGCGACGGCGTTTCGGGCTCGGCGGGCGCTTGGACGGCCAAGCCTTCCATCGGATCGATGTCGGCGGCGGCGGGCGCGGGCGGCGCCGCTTCGAGCCCGGCGGCTTCGCGCAAAGCCCCGAGGGCGGCGTCGTAGCGCGCGGCCGGGGCGGGCGCGCCGTCGCGCGCCTCGTCGGTCAGCGCGCGCAGCACGTCCACGCCGTCGAACAACAGATCGACCGCCGCCGCGTCGAGGACCGCCGTGCCCTTGCGCAAGCGGTCCATGAAGGTTTCGAAGGCGTGGGCGAAGCTCGCCAGACGCTCCAGCCCGAACGCCCCCGCCCCGCCCTTCATCGAATGCACCGCGCGGAACAGCGCGTGGATCGCCGCCTCGGACTCCCCGCCGCCGCGGATCGTCTCCACGCTCGCTTCGGCCGTCCCGATCAGCTCCTCGCATTCGAGCAGGAAGATGCCGCGCAGTTCCTGTTCTTCGTCGGCCATGTCAGGAATCCATCGCGATGCGCGACATCAGCTGCGCGAACAGCCCGATCGTCTCGTAGCCGGCGCACAGCGCGTCGCTCGGCTCGACCAAGCCGAAGCCGAGCGACTTCTCGCCGAACGCGGCGGCGGCGGCTTCGATCAATTGGATCAGTGCTGCGGACGGCTCGTCGACATGGCGCGCGTCGAGATAGGCGGGCTGCCCGGCTTCCAGCCGCGCGAGCAGCGCCGCCCGCAGCTCGCCGAGCCCGGCAAGGTCGCCAGTCGCCGGAACTTCCAGGCGTTCAAGCGCCATCGTCCATATCCATCCCGAATCGTCCTACCGCCGCGATCTCTTCTACCGCCGGGCGCGGGATTCGCCAAGGATTTCCGATAAATAGGCATGAAACCGCAAGATTTTTCGTATTTCGCCCGCGGACGCTCATGCCCCGTCGTCGCCGGCGTCGCCGATCGGTTCGGTGCCTTCCTGAATGATGTTCAGATAGGCGCGATAGGCGTAGATCTTTCCCCAGTCGCGCCCCGTCACTTCATCGACGATTCCGAGTTTGGCGAGATGGGTAAGCGACACACGGACCGTCGGCAAACTCAATCCGGTTTCCTTGACCAACTCCGGCGCGGAGACGAACGGATTGCGACGAAGTTTTTCGTGCACCCGCAACGTCGATCCGGCCGCGCGCCCCAGCCCCTCGATCCGCACCCGATCGGAATCGAACAACGCGATCGTCCGCTGCGCCGCCGCCGCCGCGAGCGTCGCCGTCTCGACGACGCCTTCGAGGAAAAAGCGGACCCATGCTTCCCACTCGCCATGAGTCCGCACGCGTTGAAGCAGTTCGTAGTAGCGCGCGCGGTGACGCTTCAAATAGAGACTCAAGTAGAGCGTCGGCTCCTTCAGCATGCCGTCGCGGCAAAGAAGGAAGGTGACCAAGAGCCTCCCAAGCCGCCCGTTGCCATCCAAAAAAGGATGGATCGATTCGAATTGGACGTGGATCAACGCGGCCTTCACCAGCGCCGGCAGATCCTGCGTCGCGTCGTGCAGGTATTTCTCGAGGGCGTCGAGGCAGCCCATCAGATCGCCGGCCGAGGGCGGAACGAAAGTCGCGTTCCCGGGGCGCGTACCGCCGATCCAATTCTGACTTGGCCGGAACTCGCCCGGCGAGCGCTCGTGGCCGCGTCCACCGCGCATCAGCACTTCGTGGATTTCTCGAATGAGGCGCAACGAAAGCGGAAACCCCTCGCGCAACCGGGCCAGACCATGCTGCATCGCTTGGACGTAGCGGGAGACTTCGGCGACATCGGCGGATGGAACCCCGGGCCGGGCCGCCATTTCCGAGCGCAGCAAATCGGCCAGCGTCGACTGCGTGCCCTCGATTTGCGAAGACAAGACCGCTTCTTTGCGAACGTACTGATAGATGAAAAGACTTGGGTCGGGGAGCAGCGTCGAAAGACCGTCGAGCTTGCCGAGCGCGAGGACCGCGCGGTCGTTGAGCGCAATCAACCCCGACAGTTCAAGCGGCGGATGGGGCGGCAACGGCGGCGGAACAAAGGCGCGATACGTCTCCCCGCCGATCGAGTAGGTTCGCCAGGCGCCAAGTCTTTGGTTTTCCGGCTCGACCGACAAAGAAAGGAACCTTTCTTTTCCAACGGAGAAAAGAAAGGTTAAGGCCTTATCCTTTCTTTTTCAAGCCTTCAAGCCACCGGCGCGAAGCGCTTGAGGACTTCGACGACCTGTTTTTCGGAGATCGGCTTGCTCAGCGCCGCGTCCGCGCCGATTTTCTTGGCGGCGAGCAGCGCATCGTCCGGCGTCATGCGCGTGTCCAGCCCGCCGGAAATCGCGACCACCGGCACCCCGCCCCAGTTCTCGCGCACATGGCGAATGCCTTCGACCCCGCCCATGCCGGGCATGAAGATATCGGTCAGCACGATGTCGGGCCCGAGCGTGTCCCAGCCCGACAGCGCCGCTTCCCAGGTCGGTTTCACGACCGAATCGTAGCCGTGCTTGCGCAAATAGGTCTTGATGATCTCGCCGATCGTGGCGCTGTCGTCGACCACCAGCACCAGACGTTTGCGCTTGGTGCCGAAGCCCTTCTGCAGCAGATCGAGCAGGCGTTTGGCGAGCTCCTCGTTGGAGATCGGCTTCACGAAAAAGGCGTGCGCCCCGGCGGCGCGCGCGCCCGCGAGAACCTCGATATCGGTCTTGCCGCGCTGGGGCAAAGCCAGCGCCACCACGCCCATGTTCGGCCACTTGGCCTTGAGCTTGGGCATCTCGGCGATCATCGCGGTATCCAGACCATCGACGTCGACGACCGCGATCTTGGGCGCGGGGCTGGCGCCGGCCAGCGACGAATCCCCGGGCGTGCGCGCGACCATGGTCTGGAAGCCGAGTTTGCCCAAACCTTGCGCGAGCGCTTGCTGCGACTCCTCGAACGCGTCGATGACGAGAATCGGCCCCTTCATAACGCGGACTTAGCGCCTTGCGGCGCCCCTGCGCAAGTCCGGCCGACGGCCCCGCAAATCATGCGGCGCGTGCGGCGACGAAGGCGGCCCATTCGGATCGCGAACCGGGCGACAGAGCGAGTTCGACATGGTCGTTGCCCGGCGTTGTCGCGCGCACGACGAAGTC
>JAMNXK010000173.1 GCA_023653245.1 Tagaea sp. | reverse complement strand
ATGTCGATCGCCATGTACACGCCTTCGCTGCCCTCGCTCGCCCAGGCCTTGGGCGCGCCGGCGAGCGAAGTGAAGCTGACCATGACGGTCTTCCTCGCGGCCTTCGCCTGTGCGCAGCTGGTGTGGGGACCGCTGTCGGATCGGATCGGCCGGCGGCCGGCCTTGTTCGCCGGCATCGCGGTGTTTCTGGCGGGCACGGCGTTGTGCCTGTTCGCGTCCTCGATCGAGGCGTTGATCTTCGGACGTTTCGTGCAGGGCATCGGCGCTTGCGTGGGTGTGACCATGGCGCGCGCGGTTGTGCGCGACCGCTTCGACCGGACCGAAGGCGCGCGCGCCCTCGCCTTCATCGGCATGGCGATGGCCGCCGGGCCCGCGCTCGCGCCGGCGATCGGCGGCCAGCTGCAGATTCTCTATGGCTGGCACTCGGTGTTCGCCGCACTGGCGTTGTTCGGCGCGTGCGTCGGCTTGGCCGCCTATATGCGTCTGGACGAAAGCAACCGCCAGCCCGACCCCAAGGCGACCGACCCGATCCGCATGCTCGCGAATTTCGCGGCGTTGCTGCAAGCGCGCGTCTATCTCGCCTATACGGCGCTGGCGGCGGCGTTCTTTTCCGGGTTGATGGCCTACGCGACTGGCCTGCCGTTCTTGTTGATCGACGGGTTCGGGATGAGCCCGGCGCTCTACGGCCTGATCCCCAGCGCCACGGTCGTCGGATATTTCACCGGCTCGGCGCTGGCCGGGCGGCGCGCCGGCCTCGACCCGCCGCGCAAGCTCGCGCGCCGGGGCGCATGGATGGCGATGTCGGGCGCCGGCCTGCTGGCGGCGGTGACGGCGCTCGGGCTCGAACATCCGGTCACGCTGGTCGCCCCCATGATCGTGTTCATGTTCGGCTTCGGCCTGGCGCTGCCCTCGGCGCTGGCCGCGGCGATGCAGCCTTTCGCGCGCATGGCGGGGGCGGCGGCGGCGCTGCAAGGCTTCGTGCAGATGGCGACGGGCGCGCTCGCCACGCTCGGCGTGGCCGCCTTCGCCGACGGCACGGCCCGGTCGATGTCGGCGACGATCCTGCTGGCCGCCGTGGTCATCGCCTTGGCCGCCTGGGCGGCCCCGCCCGAGGACAAGCGCGCGTGAAAGGCGGGCGCTTCGTCTTTCCGTTGGTCGTCGCCTTGGTCGCGATCGGCCCGCTCTCGACCGATCTCTATCTGCCCTCGCTGCCGGCGATCGCGCGGAGTTTCAACGCCGGCGTAGCACAAGCGCAGCTCACGCTCTCGGCGTACATGACCGCGTTCGCCCTGGTGCAGCTCGCCTACGGCCCGCTGTCGGACCGTTTCGGGCGCAAGCCGGTGGCGCTGGGCGGGATCGCGATCTACGCAGGTGCCACGCTCGCTTGCGCGCTCGCACCCACCATCGAAGCGCTGATTTGGGCGCGCGCGGCGCAAGCCGCCGGTGCCTGCGCGGGCGTGGTGCTGGGCCGGGCCATCGTGCGCGACGTCTACGGTCCGGACGGCACGGCGCGCGCGCTGGCGGCCGTCGGCTCGGTGATGGCCTTTGCACCCGCCATCGGCCCGATCTTGGGCGGGCTGATCGAAACGTGGTTCGGCTGGCGCTGGAACTTCGCGCTGCTGCTCGGCGTGGCGCTGGTCCTGCTCGCCTGCCTCACGGCCCTCGGCGAGACCAACGCGCACAAGAACCCGCGCGCGACCGATTTGGCGCCGATGCTGCGCAACTATCGCACGCTGCTGGGCGACCGGATCTATCTCGGCTACGCGCTGGCGGTGGCGTTCAGCTATGCGGGGCTGTTCGCGTTCATCTCGGGCTCGTCCTTCGTGCTGATCGACGTGCTGGGCCTGACGCCCGCGGTCTACGCTTGGTTCTTCGCGCTGTGCGTCGCGGGCTACTTCGCCGGCACGCGAGTCACCGTGCGGTTCACCAAGCGCCTGGGTATCGACCGGATGCTCGCGCTCGGGGCCGCGATCAACATCCTGAGCGGCGGTGCTATGCTGGCCGCGGCGCTGTCGGGCTTGGCGCAGCCGGGACTCGTCGGCGCGTTCTGGCTCGTGAGTCCGATGGCGCTTTACATGGTTGGGATGGGCATCGTCATGCCCAACGGCCAGGGCGGGGCGCTGGCCGGCTACGCCCAAATGGCGGGCGCCGCGTCGGCGCTGATGGGCTTCGGGCATTTCGCGCTTGCCGCCGTGGTCGGCATCGCGTTCGGGCAGTTGCACGACGGCGGCGTGGTCGCCTTGCCCGCGCTCGTGTTCGGCTGCGGCCTGGCGACCTATGCGAGCTTCGCGCTGCTGGTCAGGCGCTGAAAGCTCACGCGAGCCCGGCAAGATATCGTTCGATCACCCACGCCGCCTTCGCCGAGAGCTTCGATCCGAGCCTATCGGAATCGTTTCGAAGCTGCCTCGGGTCGATGCCGGCGGCCGCCAGCTCGGCCGCATGTCCGACAAGCCAGCGTTCGAATCCCGGGCCGCCGGCTTCGGGGTGGAACTGAAACGCGGCGACGTTCCGGCCCAGCGTAAAGGCTTGATTTCGACATTGTCGCGTACTGGCCAGCAACGCGGCGCCGGTCGGCAAATCGAACGTGTCGCCATGCCAGTGCAGCGTGACGGCGTCCGTCGCGAACGGGGCGAGAATTCCAGCCGCACCCGTTGGCGTCAACTCGATCGGCGCAAAGCCGATTTCCTTGAATCCCGATGGGAAGACCTTGGCGCCGGCCGCCCGCGCGATCAACTGGGCGCCGAGGCAAATCCCGAGCACGGGGCGGTCCTTCGCGAGCCGGCACTCGATGGCGGCGAGTTCCGCCGTCAAGAAGGAATAGCGATCCTCCTCGTAAGCGCCGATCGGACCGCCGAGTACCGCGAGCAGGTCGCATGCCGAAGCCTGCGCGACATCGATCGGTTCGTCGGCCGCGTCGATGTAACGGAGTGTCCAACCGAGCCGCTCGACGGCCGGCGCGAATGCGCCGAGATCCTCGAAATGGACATGCCGGAATGCGAGCAGCGTCTTCATGCGGGCGTCGGCGCCGGGCATCCGTCGGGCCCGCAATCCGCGCCGGTCTCGGCCAACAACGATCCGATCGTCGCACCCAGCACGAGGTCGTCGATATGCCCGAACTCGTGCATCCGCAGCCGGCCGGATTTGTCGATCAGCAAGGCCGAGGGCGTACCGCGCAAACCGTAAGCGCGCATGGTATGCGGGATCGGCCCGTCTTCGGCCGGCGCGTCGAGCGCCACCGGAAACCCGATGCGATACTCGTGCAGGAACGCGGCGAGGGCCGCCGGCGAGCCTTGCGCGTCGTGATGTTCGAACACGCTGTGCAGCCCCAAAACCACCAGCCGATCGTCGAAGGCGGCGCGCACGCGCTGGGCTTGCGGCAGGCCCTTGGCGACGCAGCCCGGGCAGAGCATCTGGAAAGCGACGGCTAGCACCACCTTGCCGCGCAAGGCGGCGAGCGACAGGGGGCCGGGCGCGTTGAACCAGCGTGCGACCTGCCATTCGGGGGCGAGCATCAGAAGTCCCCGTCATTCGCGTAAGGCCGCGCCCACAGGATCGCCTGCAGCAGCACGGATTTCGTCCAGGCGGCGTGCATCGCTTCGACATCGTCGGCCGACGCGCCCGACTTCGCCAGGAACGGGCGGATCGTCGCCGAGATCGGATAGGCCAAGGCGAGCAAATGGCGCAGCGGAATGTGCGCCGACGCGACGGCGCCGTCGGTCTTGTTCTTGCCGACGCGGTGATGGCGCTTGCCGATCTCGTCCATCCAAGCGAGCCAGGTCGCATCGTACTCGGCGCGGCACGTATCGAGAATCCATTGTCCGAAGCGCTTTCGCACCGCGCCCAGATAGGCGGTCGAGGGGGCGCCGGATTTCGGATCGGCGAAGTGCGCCAGCAAATGCGGCGTAGCGCCGACGAACCCGTACCAGACGTCCAAGATCGCCTCGGTCTGCGGGGCCAGGATCGCGTGCGCGCGCTTGAGGGCGGCGAGATCGGCGGGCCCGAACAGCAGCGACGCCTTCAACTCGTCGAAGTCGCGCGCGCTCAGCGGCGAAGCGGGCAAAGCGGAATCGCCGAGGCGATAGCCGGGGATGGCGGACATGGGTAAAACTCCTTGTGAATTGGACGACACTTGATAGTATCGAGTCGATACCATAAGGATCGCGATGGCGTCAAAGAAAAAGAGCGAGTCGCTACCAAACGGGGCCGCCTGGCGCGCCGCCGAGTTGATCGGCCGGCTCGATCGGCTCGCGCGCGCGGGCGAGCGGTCGGGCGATCTCAATCCCGCGCAGTGGGACGCGCTGCGCTATCTCGCGCGCGCCAACCGTTTCTCGCGCACGCCGGCGGCGCTGGCCGAATTCCTCGGCTCGACGCGCGGCACCGTGTCGCAAACCATCATCGCGCTGGAAGCGAAGGGTTTCGTGCACAAACGCGCGAGCGCGCGCGACGGCCGCTCGGTCGATCTCGAATTGACCGGCGCCGGTCGCGCGGCGCTGGGCGGCGATTCGCTCGCCGGTCTGGCCGAAGACCTGGCGGCGGGCACCGACGCTTCGAAACTCGCCGACGCGCTGGCGGCGGGATTGCGCGCGGCGCTGGCGCGGCGCGGCGGCAAGGCGTTCGGCGTCTGCCGGACGTGCCGGCATATCCGGACCGATGGAAAGGCCGCGCCGTTCCGCTGCGGGCTGTTGGACGAGCCGCTGTCGGCGGCGGATTCCGAACTTATCTGCGTCGAGCAGGCCTGATCAATTCCCGCCGCTATGCGGGTTGTAGTTCGGGTCGCCGGGGAAGCGTCCCGCGCCGTCGGGCATCGCCAGGGGATCGCGCGCCGGGCGTGCGGCCGGTGCCGCGGCCGGCGTCGCCGGCGCGGGCGTCGATGCGGGCGCGGGTGCCGCCGTTTGAAACAGCCGCGCGAACCAGCCCGGCTCCTCGGCCGGCGCTTGGCCGGGCAATTGGCGCACCGGCAGATCGCGATGGGCTTCGAGCATCACGATGCGCCACAGCCGCGCGGGCAGCGTGCCGCCGGTGATGCGCTGCATGTCGTCGCGATCGTCGTTGCCGAACCAGACGCCCGCCACATAGTCGGCGGTGAAGCCCACGAACCACGCGTCGCGGTAATCCTGCGTGGTACCGGTCTTGCCGCCCGCCGGCCGGTCGATATTCGCCGCCCGCCCCGAGCCCTGGCGCACATTCGCCATCGTCAGCTCGGTCATGGTGGCGAGCGCCGGGCGGCCGATCACCGAGCCCGGCCCCGAGCCTTGGCGGCGATAAAGCACCGTGCCGCCCGCATCCCGGATTTCCAGGATCGCGTACGGAATGACCCCGTTGCCGCCATTGGCGAAGGGCGCGTAGGCGGACGTCAGTTCCAGCAGCGTGACTTCCGACGTGCCCAGCGCGATCGACAGATCGCGCCGCAGCGGCGAGCCGATCCCCAAGCGCTGGGCGGTGCGGATCACGTTGTCGATCCCCGCCTGCTGGGCGATGCGGATCGCCGAGGTGTTGACCGAGCGGGCGAAGGCGTCGCGCACGGCGATCTCGCCGAAGCTGCGATCGTCGAAATTCTTGGGCCGCCAATCGCGGATCTGGAT
>JAMNXK010000172.1 GCA_023653245.1 Tagaea sp. | reverse complement strand
GACTGGCCGATGAAGGGGCCGTTCGACGCCATCTTCTGCCGCAACATGCTGATCTATCTGTCGCCCGGCGATCAGGCCCGGACGATCGCGAGACTCGTCTCGTATCTGCGCCCGGGCGGCATATTGTGCCTGGGTCATTCCGAAACCGCGCGCGATCCGGCTTTGCCGCTCGCGCGTCTCGACACGCCGAGCGCCTATGTCCGACTCTAAAATCCGCGTCCTCATCGTCGACGATTCCGCACTGGTGCGCGAAATGCTCACCGGGATTCTTTCGGCCGACCCAAGGCTGGAAGTCGTCGGCACGGCCCCCGATCCGATCGTCGCGCGCGACAAGATCAAGGCGCTGTCGCCCGACGTGCTGACCTTGGACGTCGAAATGCCGCGCATGAACGGCATCGAGTTCCTCGAAAAACTGATGCGCCTGCGGCCGATGCCGGTGGTGATGATCTCGACGCTCACGCAGGAAGGCGCCGATACCACGTTGCGCGCGCTCGAATTGGGCGCGTTCGACTACGTCGCCAAGCCCACCCAGCGTTTGAGCGAGACGTTCGACGCGCTCAAGGCCGAGATCCGCGACAAGGTCGCCGCCGCCGCGAAGTCCAAAGTGCGCGCGCTGCCCGCCACGCCGAAGGCGCCGGCGCCCGCCGCCGACATTCCCGCCGATCCGGCGCGCTACGCGCATCTCGACGTGATCGGCCTGGGCGCGTCGACCGGCGGGGTCGAGGCGCTGGGCCAGGTTTTGGCCGCCTTGCCGAAGGACGCGCCGGGCGTCGCCTTGGTCCAGCATCTGCCGGGCGCCTACACCACGCGTTTCGCGGCCCGCCTCGCCCAGCAGCTGGGACGGCCGGTCAGCGAAGCGGTCGACGGGGCCGTCATCGCGCCCGGCAGCGTGCATATCGGCCGCGGCGAGAAGCATTTCGAGGTGGTCAAGGGTCCGGACGGCAGGCCGGTCTGCCGATTGGTGGACGGCCAGCGCGAGAGCGGGCATCTGCCGGCGATCGACCGGTTGTTCGCCTCGCTGGCGTCGTTCGGACCGCGCGCTTCGGCGGCGATCCTGACCGGCATGGGCCGCGACGGCGCCACGGGGCTGGCCAAGATGCGCCACGCCGGCGCGCGCACGATCGCCCAGGACGCGGCGACCAGCGTGGTCTACGGCATGCCGCGCGCGGCGTGGGAGGAAGGCGCGGCGGGGCGGCAATTGCCGCTCGGCCGCATCGCGGGGGCTTTGTTGGAAAACGCAAGCGGGGGCAATGGAGGAGCCGTATCATGACGATGGCCAGAACCCTGCGCGTGCTCGTTGTCGACGACCAGATGAGCATGCGCGCCTTGGTACGCACGTTCCTGCGCAAGCTGGGCTTCGAGTCCATCGACGAGGCGGACAGCGGCAAGAACGCCTTCATCGAGCTCGGCAAACGGCCCTACAACCTCGTGATCTCGGACTTCAACATGGAGAACGGCACGGGGCTGGAGCTGCTCGTCAACATGCGCAAGCACCCCGTCTTGAAGCGCGTGCCGGTGATCATGGTCACCGGCAACAGCGATTCGGGCAGCGTGCAGGCGGTGGTGCAGGCGGGCGTCAGCGGCTACGTCGTCAAGCCCGTTTCGCAAGACGCGCTCGCCGCGCGCATCGTCAAGATTTTCGGCCCGCTGCAATAGGGGCCGCACCGGCAGAGGAAAGCACATGCGGATTTCGGCCAAACTGACCGCGCTCGTCGTCGCATCGACCGTCCTGACCGGCGCGCTTCTCGGCTGGGCGACCTACACGAGCTACGTCGAACTGCGCGACGCGCGGCGTTTCGCGCTGGCGGGCGGGGAGATCGAACCGATCCGCGATCTCGGCAACGCGCTCTACCGGCACAAGATGACGCTGCTCAAGGGCGTCGCCACGGGCAACACCGATCTCGCGACCTTGACCCGGACGAAGGAGTCGATCGCCAAAGCGATGTCGGAGCTCGATGCGTCGCAGCGCCGCTTGCGCGCCGAGTTCGGCTACGCGAGCGACGTCCCGGGTCTCAAGCCGGCGGTCGATCGGGTGATCGCGCTCCAGCCGGGAGTCGCGTTGACCGCCGGCGGCGTCCTGCAGGTGCAGGAGGCGGCGTTCGGGGAATTCCTGGCTTTGGCGTTCGCCTCCGCCGACGCGTTCAACGTGCTGGGGGACCCCGACACGGATCTCGTGCTGATGGCAATGAACCAGTTCGAGGTGTTTCCGAACCTGCTGCGCGGGCGGGCCTATTTGATGGGCCGGGTGTTCCTGTTCGACGAGACCTTGGCCGGCCGCGCCGTCAACGCGGCCTCGCTCCAGCAGCAAATCGAAGGCCTCGAAAGACAAAGGGGCGCCACGCAGGAGATCTTGCGCCGCCAGCTGCGCAACGCCCAGCGCGCCGTCGCCTTGGAGCCGGGCGGACGGGATTGGGCCCAGCGGATCCCGGCGATCCAGGCGCTGATCGCGCGTGCCGAACGCTTCGACACGGCGCTCGGCGCCGCGTTGCGCAATCCGCCCGGCGCGATGGTCGTGATCGCCGAGGACGAGGCGAACATGGACGCGCTGATCGACGCCTGGACGCAATTGTCGAAATTGATCGGCCGGAATCTCGACGCGCGCCTCGCCGCCGATACGCGGCGCTTCTGGACCTTCACCGGCCTGACGATCCTCGCGACGCTGATCCTGCTGGTGGCCATGCTGCGCGGCGTGCGCGGCGTGACGCGCGACATCGCCGCGGCGCAATCGACCACCGAGCGCATCGCCAAGGGCGACCTCGACGCCGCCGTGGCGGGCGTCGAGCGGCCCGACGAGATCGGCGGGTTGATGCGCGCGGTCGAAATCCTGCGCGGCAATTCGATCGCGCAGCGCGAATTGCAAGCCAAGGAAAAGGAGACGCTGCAGCACCTTTCGTTCACGGCCGTGCAGGTGGCCGATTCGGTGGGCGCCATCCGCACGGCGGCCAGCGAGATTTCCCAGGGTTCGAACGACCTCGCCTCGCGCACCGAACGCCAGGCGTCGGCGTTGCAGCAGACCGTCGCGACCATGGCCGAGATCGCGGCCACCGTCGCGATGAACGCGGAGAATTCGGAGAAGGCGCGCACGCTCGCCGCCGACGCGCTCAAGCGTGCCGAGACCGGCGGCTCTGCCGTGTCGAGCGTGGTCAGCGCCATGTCGAGCATCGAGAGCTCGTCCGCGCGCATCGGCGCCATCATCCAGGTGATGGAGGAGATCTCCTTCCAGACCAAGCTGCTGGCGTTGAACGCCGCGGTCGAAGCGGCGCGCGCGGGCGAATCGGGCAAGGGCTTCGCCGTCGTGGCGCAGGAAGTGCGCTCGCTCGCCGACCGCTCGCGCCAGGCTTCGCAGCAGATCCGCGACCTCATCACCGAAAGCTCGCGCGAGGTCGGCCAGGGCGTGTCGCTGGCCGGCGGGGCGGGCGAGGCGTTGTCGGGCATCGTCGAGATCGTGCGCAAGGTCGCCGAGATCGCCCCCGAGATCGCCGCCGGCAGCCGCGAACAGTCGCGCTCGATCGGCGAGATCAATAAGGCGCTCGCGGATCTCGACTCGGCCACACAGCAAAACGCCGCCTTGGTCGAGGAAAGCTCGGCCTCGGCCGCCTCGCTCGCCGATCAAGCCACGCAGCTGGTCGAAATCGTCTCGAGTTTCCGCGGCGACGCGCCGGCCGCCGCCGCCGCGCCGCCGCCGCCGCAGCCGGCGCCCAAGGTCAGACCGGCGCCCGCGCCGAAACCCGCGCCCGCCAAGTCCGGCGATTGGGACGAGGATTTCTGATCTGCCGCGCGTCCTGCATTTCGGCACGATCGTCGTCGATCTGATCCACCGCGTGGATCGCGTGCCGGAGTCCGGCGGCGAAGTTCAGGCGACGCGTTTCCACGCCGCCCCGGGCGGCGGCTTCGCCTTCTTGCGCGCAGGCCGGCGCGCGGGTGCCGATATCGTCCATTGCTGTCCGCACGGCACGGGGCCGAACGGCGACGTCGTGCGCGCCGCGTTGGCGCGCGAAAACATCCCGGCCGCCCTCGAACCCGATCCGCGCGGGGACACCGGCCATTGCGTGGTGCTGATCGCACCCGACGGCGAACGCACGCTGGTCTCCGTGCCCGGCGTGGAAAGCCGCGTGGCGGCCGGCGCGCTGGGCGGCGCGCGCGCGGGCGACGTCGCCGTGCTGTCGGGTTACGCCTTGCGCGACGCGCGCGAATTGCCCGGCTTCTTGGCCGCGCTGCCCGCTGCGGCGGTCCTGGTTTTCGATCCCACGCCTTTGGTCGCGGCGTTGGCGCGCGACGCGGTCGATGCGGTTCTCGCGCGCGCGGACTGGGTCAGCGGCAACCGCGCCGAGATCGACGCGTTGCCGGCGCCGGCCGGCGGGGTCGTCCTGCGCGACGGTGCGAACGGGGCCTGGCTGATCGAGCAGGGGCACGCGCCCGTTCGCTTTCTCGCGCCGCGCGTGACGCCGCGCGACACGACCGGGGCGGGCGACGTGCATGTCGCGACCTTCGCGGCCTTGCTGGCGCAAGGCGCCGGCGCAAGCACGGCGCTCGAAGCGGCGAATGCCGCCGCCGCGGCGCATGTGGCGGGCGGCGTCTGAGGCGATCGCAAAAAGCGGGTGCCAGAGCGGGCATCGTAAAATCGTCACACGCGGTTCACGCGCGCGTCATGCGGCGCGCCTACCAGGGGTTATCGCCTTTCACTCCAATGGGTTCCGAGTCGCATGACGGTCGAAACACTCGCCGGTGGCGCCGCCACCCGCCGCAACGTCGCCCACGCCGTCCGCCGAAATCGGACCTTGTCGAAGGAAGGGCTGCAAGAGCGGCTCTTCTCCCTCCTGTTCTCGGGTCTGGTCTACGCCCAGATCTGGGAGGATCCGATCGTCGATCTCGACGCTCTGGATATCGGACCGGGCGATTCGATCGCCACGATCGCCTCGGGCGGGTGCAACGCGCTGTCGTATCTCGCGCGCGATCCCGCGCGCATATTGGCCGTCGATCTCAACGCGCACCACATCGCGCTCAACCGGCTGAAGCTCGCAGGTGCGAAGCATCTGCCCGACCACGCCGCGTTCCTGGCCTTCTTCGGCCGCGCCGACGACCGCGCCAACGCCGCACTCTACGACGCGCATCTGCGCGATCGCCTGCCCGAAGACGACCGCGCCTATTGGGACAAGCGCGACTGGCGGGCCCGGCGCCGGATCGAGCGCTATTTCGGCGCCAACGTCTATTCGCGCGGGCTTCTCGGGCGCTTCATCGGTGCCGGCCACAAGATGGCGCGCCTGCACGGCAAGGATCCGCGGCGCATGCTCGGCGCGCGCTCGCTCGACGAGCAGCGCGCGCTGTTCGAAAGCGAGCTCAAGCCCGTGCTGCGCTCGCGCTTGGTGCGCTTCCTGGTCGATCGGCCGTCCGCGCTTTACGGTCTCGGCATTCCGCCCGCGCAGTACAAGGCCTTGCTCTCCTCCGCGCCGGCGGGCGGGACGATGGCCGACGTGCTCGAAGCGCGCCTGGAGCGCTTGGCGTGCGGCTTTCCGCTCGCCGACAATTATTTCGCCTGGCAGGCTTTCGGCCGGCGCTACGCGGGCGGTTCGGATGCGGCGCTGCCGCCCTAT
>JAMNXK010000171.1 GCA_023653245.1 Tagaea sp. | reverse complement strand
GCGATCCCCGTTCGCTCGGTGATCCGCGCGCACAGTCGCCGGTCGGCGTCGAGCCCGAGCCAGCCCGACGACGTGCCGTTCCACACGATGGCGCCGACGCGCGCGTCGGCCAGCAGCTCGGCCGCCGCCAGGATGGGGGCGTCGTCGAACTGGGCGAGCGCGCCTTGCGCCAGCGAGATCTCGGTCACCTTGAAACGGCCGAAATGGGCCGATATCTCGGGCAGGCCGGCGAGCATGGCGGCCGTGACCGGTTCGAGCACCGTGTTCGACGACGGGGTGAGCATGCCGATGAATTTGCGCTTCTTGGGGTCGAGCATCGCGTTCGGGTCCTCCGCTGAAGCGCCATCTTCAGCGCAGCCGCAGCCGTTCCTCAAGTTTATTCGCTACGCGCCGGGCGGTCGGTTGGCTAGAATTCGCCGCATGTCGGGAGGAACGATTTCGGTGCGGGTGTGGCGCGGGGGCGCGGACGGCGCGTTCGCCGAGTTCGCCGTGCCGCGCCGCGCGAGCCAAACCGTGCTGGACGTGGTGACCCACATCCAGCGCAAGCTCGATCCCACGCTCGCCTATCGCTACGCCTGCCGGGTGGGCATGTGCGGCTCCTGCGCCATGACGGTGAACGGCAAGCCGCGCTGGACCTGCCGCACGCATGTGTCGAAGCTCGAAGGGGGCGCGCTGACCATCGAGCCTTTGAGCAATCTTCCGCGCGTCAAGGACCTCGTGGCCGATCTGGCGCCGTTCTTCGACAAATGGGCCAAAGCCGTGGGCCGCTTCGTGCCGCCGGCCGAAAGCCAGGCCGAGTTCGCCCAAGTGCCGCCCGAGTCCAAGGAACGCCAAGCGGCCGATGCGGGCATCGAGTGCATCGGCTGTGCGGTGTGCTATTCGGCCTGCGACACGGTCGCGTGGAACCCCGACTATCTCGGGCCCGCCGCCCTCAACCGCGCTTGGACTTTGATGAACGATGTGCGCGACGCCGGCTCGCGCGAACGTCTGAGCGCGATCGCCGCGGATGGCGGCTGCTCTGCCTGCCATTCGCACCAAAGCTGCCGCGAGCATTGCCCGAAAAGTCTGAACCCCACCGCGTCGATCGCCGGCCTCAAGCGCCTGGTCGCCAAGGCCGCGCTGTCCGGAGATATCGAATGACGCTGGCGCGCCGGGAAGCGCTGCTCTTCGTCGCCCAGCGCGCTTCGGCGGCGGTGCTCGGCGTGTGCGTGATCGTGCATCTGGCGACCATCGTCTACGCCGTGCGCGGCGGGCTGACGGGGGCCGAAATTCTGGCGCGCACCCAAGGCTCGGTCCCGCTGGCGCTGTTCTACGGTACCTTCGTGATCGCGGTCGCGATCCACGCGCCGATCGGTTTGCGCGCGGTGTTGCGCGAGCAGCTGCGCTGGCGCGGGCCTTCGCTCGATGTCGCGATGACGGGGTTTGCACTGCTCCTGGTGTGGATGGGCTGGCGCGCCGTGGGGGGCCTGTTCTGATGCGTGCGCATCGCGCCCACCCGGCCTATTGGGCCTTCGTCGTCC
This sequence comes from Tagaea sp., assembly GCA_023653245.1. The sequence continues at coordinate 4,109 of JAMNXK010000171.1, read as the reverse complement.
ATCGCGTCTCGGGCGTGGCCTTGGCGTTGTTTCTGCCGGCGCATTTCTGGGCGCTCGGCCAGGCGATCCAGGGCGAGGCGGCGCTGGAGTCTTTCCTCGCCTGGACCGCGAACCCGATCGCCAAGGCGGCGGAGACGTTGCTCGTGCTGCTGCTGGCGATCCATCTGACCGGCGGCTTGCGCCTGCTCGCCCTCGAATTCCTGCCGTGGAGCCCGCGCCAGAAGACCGCGATCGCGGGCTCGGCCGGTGCCGCATTGCTGATCGGCCTGTTGTTCCTTCTCAATCTCGGAGCCGGCGCATGACCGCCAAACTGCATGTCGATATGGGCGCGGTGGAGGAAGCCGCCAAGCTCCTCTATATCCGCGCGCTCAAGATCCTCCCCGACGACGTGAAGACGGGCTTCAAGCGGCTCGACGCGTCCGAGAGCGACGGCACGGCCAAGACCATCCTCGCCACCATGATCGAGAACATCGCGGTCGCCGAGCGCACCGAAAACCTGCTCTGCCAGGATACCGGCATTCCGATCTACAACGTCGAGATCGGCCGCGACGTCGAGATCGACGGGTTCGCGCTCAAGCAAGCGATCATGCGCGGCACGGCGCGCGCCACGCGCGAACACCCGTTGCGCTCCTCGGTCGTGCATCCGTTGACGCGCAAGAACGAGCACACCTCCAGCGGCATCCGCGTGCCGGTGATCAACATCGATTTCGTCGAGACGCCGCGCACGCTGCGCATCGAGATGATCCCGAAGGGCTCGGGGTCGGAGAACGGCTCGTTCCTGCAAATGCTCATCCCCGCCGACGGGATCGACGGCATCAAGACCTTCGTCATCGACAAGGTGATGGCGGCGGGCGGCAAGGTCTGTCCGCCGACCATCGTGGGCGTGGGGATCGGCGGCACCTCGGACCTTTGCATGCATCTGGCCAAGGTCGCGGCGACGCGCGCCTTGGGCTCGTCTTGCGCCGATCCGGAAGGGGCCAAGCTCGAAGCGCTGCTGTCGAATGCCGTGAATTCGCTGGGCATCGGCCCGCAAGGCCTGGGCGGGGATTCGACCGCCTTCGCCGTCCATGTCGAGACGGCGGCCACGCACATCACCATGAACCCGGTGGCGGTGAACATCCAATGCCATTCCGCGCGGCGCGCCACGGCGACCTTCACGCCGTCGGGCGTCGAGATCGGATTCTGAGATGGCCCATCACGTCCTCAAAATGCCGATCGACGAGAGCCAGGCGCGCAAGCTGCGCGTCAACGACACCGTCACGCTCGAAGAGACGCTGTTCGGCATCCGCGACGCGACGCAGATCCATATGTTCGACCGGGGCCGGACGACCAAATTCGATCTCGCCGGGCACGCGGTCATCCACACCGCGCCCAATGTGCGCAAAGTGCCCAAGGATTCGAACTATCCTTGCGGCTATGCGGCCGTATGCGTGGGCACGACCACGTCCGACCGCATGGAGCGCTTCACGCGGCCGCTGATGGAAAAGAACGGCGTGCGCCTGATCGTCGGCAAAGGCGGTTTGCGCGAGGCTTCAGCCGCCGCCTTCCGCGATCTGGGCGGGGCGTATCTCGCCATCATCGGCGGCACGGCGGCGCTGGAGACGACTTGGATCGAGTCCATCGAAGACGTCGATATGGACGATCTCAACCCCGAAAGCCTGTGGAAGTTCCGCATCAAGGGTTTCGGCCCGCTGTTGGTGGCGATGGATAGCCACGGGGGCTCGCTCTACGACGCCGTGCGCGACGTGGCGCAAAGCCGGCGTGCCGCGGCGCTCGCCGCACTCGGGGTCAAGGCATGAGTGTCGAGCGGCGCGAGACCGACATTCTGATCCTCGGCGCGGGTGGTGCTGGGCTGTTCGCGGCCTTGCACGCGCACAAGGCGAACCCGCGCCTCAAAGTCACGATCGCGGTCAAAGGCCTGCTCGGCAAGTCGGGCTGCACGCGCATGGTGCAAGGCGGTTACAACGTGGCGCTCGCACCGGGGGATTCGGTCGAGCGCCATTTCATGGACACGATCGAAGGCGGCAAGTGGCTCAACGACCAGGATCACGCCTGGACGTTGGTGACCGAAGCCCAGCGCCGCATCCGCGAGCTCGAGAACGAACTCGGCTGTTTCTTCGACCGCAACCCCGACGGCACGGTCCACCAGAAGGCGTTCGCGGGTCAGACTTTCGACCGCACGGTCCATAAGGGCGATCTCACCGGCATCGAAATCGTGAACCGTTTGGCCGAGCAAGTCTGGGCGCGCGGCATCGAGCGGCTGGAGGAGCATCGCGCGCTGGAGCTGGTCCGCTCGGCCGACGGCTCGGCGCTGGCGGGTGTGTTGATGCTCGACATACGGCGCGGCGTCTTCGTGTTCGTGCGCGCCAAGGCGGTGCTGCTCGCCACCGGCGGCGGACCGACGATGTACAAGTATCACACGCCCTCGGGCGACAAATCCTGCGACGGGCTCGCCATGGCGCTGCGCGCCGGCCTGCCGTTGCGCGACATGGAGATGGTGCAGTTCCACCCGACCGGAATGCTCGCCGGGCCCGACACGCGCATGACCGGCACGGTGCTCGAAGAAGGTCTTCGCGGTGCCGGCGGCTGGCTGCTCGACAAGGATGGCGCGCGTTTCATGGCCGAGTACGATCCGCGCGGCGAACGCGCGACGCGCGACGTGGTCAGCCGCGCGATCTTCGACGCGATCCGCAAGGGCCGCGGCACTTCGCTCGGCGGCGTCCACATTCAGATGAGCCATCTCGGTCCCGAGCATGTGCGCAAGAGCTTCAAGGGCATGGTCGAGCGCTGCGCCGATTGCGGCTTCGATCTCGCCGGCGGCCGGGTCGAAGTGGTGCCCACCGCGCATTACATGATGGGCGGCGTGCCGTTCCGCGCCGATTGCGCGACCGAGCTCGACGGCCTGTTCGCGGCGGGCGAGGACACCGGCGGCGTGCACGGCGCCAATCGCTTGGGCGGCAACGGCGTGGCCAACTCGACCGTGTTCGGCGGCCTCGCCGGCGACGCGATGGCGCCGTGGGTCGAGGGCAAGAACTTGCGCGCGCCCGACGAAGCCGCGATTGCGGCGGGCGTGGCGCGCGCCACCGCACCGTTCGCGCGCGCGCCGGGCGACCTCGAAGCGATCCGCGAGGCGCTTTACGATACGATGTGGGAAGAGGTCGGAATCGTGCGCGACGCCGCGTCGCTGGCGCGCGGCCGCAAGGCGCTCGACGGCTTCGCGGCCGGTCTTGCGCGCGCGGGCGTGGCCGACGCGACGCGCGAATACGCCATGACCTGGCAGGATTGGCTCAATCTCGACAATCTCACTTTGGTCTCCAAGGCGATCGCCGAAGCGGCCGAAGCGCGCACGGATTCCAGGGGCGCGCATTTCCGCGCCGATCATCCGGAGACCGGCGATCTCGCGACCTCGCGCTACACCGTCGTACGGATGACCGGCGATGCGTTGCGCACCACGACCGAGCCCGTCGCCTTCGCGCGCGTCCAACCGGGCCAAACCTTGCTCAAGGACGCGGCCGAGTGAGGGCGCGCAAAACGTCCGGCGTGGTCGTCGGCAGGCCGAAGAATTCGAGATAGGCCGGGATCTGCTCGTAGAGCATGTCGAGCCCGGTCTGGACCGCGCAGCCTCGGGCTTGCGCGACGGCGAGCAAGGGCGTGATTTCGGTCTTGAGCACCACGTCGGCCACGAGCGTGCGCGCGTCGAGGGAAGAAACGTCGAAGGGCAGGGGATCGCCGTCGTTCATGCCCAAGGGCGAGGCATTGATCGCGATGTCCACGCCGCGCGCTTCGGGCGCCGCGATTTCGATCCGCAAAGCGGGATAGTGGTCGGCGAGTCGAGAAGCCAGACGCGTGGCCGCGCCCGCGTCGGGATCGTACAGCGCCACGCGCGCGAGCCCTCGACCGGCCAAGGACGCCGCGATGGCCGAACCGACGCCGCCCGCGCCGACGATCGCGGCCGTGGCGCCCTTCATCTCGGCGCCCTTGCGCGCGAGGCCGCGCACGAAACCTTCGCCGTCGAACATGTCGCCCGACAGGCGCCCATCGGGCAGGCGGCGGACCGCGTTGCAGGAACCGGCGATGCGCACGGCGGAGGAAACCTCGTCGAGCATGTC
>JAMNXK010000170.1 GCA_023653245.1 Tagaea sp. | reverse complement strand
GCCGGTTATTCCAGTTCCGGGTCGTCGGGCGCGCGGGCGGTTTCCGGCAGCTTGCGGCCCTTGGCGTAATCGTCGAGCAGGCCCGGATGGCGGCGCAACGCGGCCACCGCATGGGTCAGCTCCACCGGCTCGACGTCGAGGCCCGCTTGGGCCAGCGCCTGCCCCATGCCCCGCAGCACCTGATCGCCCATCAACACGGGTTCGAGCGGGATCGGCTTCGCGGGCTGGCCGGGCGGCGAGCGGCCCAATTCGTAGCGCGCCTGGCAAAAGCCCAGATCGCGCGAGTGGATCGCCCGGCAGCGATTGGGCCGGACCTCGTAGACGGCGCAGGATCCTTCGATCAAGAAAGGGCAGGGGCGGCGCGCTTTCTTGCGGGCTTCGTTGGTGGTGCCCAGGATCGCGGGCGCTTCGCGATCGAATTTCTCCGCGAGCGGCGTGCCGGCGATCGCCAGCGCCACGGCCACGGCTTCGGCCGGCAGGATCGCCACATGCTGATGGCAGCACCAGCCGCAGCCGGCCTTGCAGGCGATGGTGCCGATCGCGTCGATCGACCCGCGCGCGCGCGCCCAGACCCGGTCGAAGACGCGGTTGGCGGCCAGCGCCGCCTCGGCGGCGGTCGCGGTGGTCCGGCCGGCTGAGAGCGCGTCGGCGGCGGCGGACTTGGCGGCAAGCACGGTGTCGGTCATGTTGGCGATAGTCTACCCTGGATTCGCATCATGACGGACCAAGCCCCCACCGCGTGCATTCTGGTGATCGGCAACGAGATCCTCTCGGGCCGCACCAAGGACACCAATTCCGGCTGGCTGGCCGAGCGCCTGACCGGCCTGGGCATCCGCCTGCGCGAGACCCGCGTGATCCCGGACGACGAAGCGATCATCGTTTCGGTGTTGAACGAGGTGCGCGCCAAATACACCTATGTGTTCACCTCGGGCGGGATCGGGCCGACGCATGACGACATCACGGCCGAGTGCGTGGCCAAGGCGTTCGGCGTGCCTTGGGAGCTCGACGAGCGCGCGCGCGCCATCTTGCGCACCAACTACAAGAGCGACGACGAGCTGACGCCCGCGCGCCTGCGCATGGCGACGCTGCCGCGCGGGACCGAGCTCATTCCCAATCCGATCAGCAAAGCGCCCGGCTTCAAGATCGGCAACGTGCATGTGATGGCCGGCGTGCCGCGCATCTTGCAGGCGATGTTCGACGCGATCGCTGGCTCGCTGAAGGGCGGGCCGGTGCTGATCTCGCATTCGGTGGTCGGCGACGTGGCCGAGGGCAAGATCGGCGACGATCTCGCCGCCTTGCAGAAGGCGCATCCGGACGTCGAGATCGGCTCCTATCCCGGCCAGCGCCCGGACGGCACCTTCCGCAACGCGATCGTGGTGCGCGGGCTCGACCGCGCGAAGCTGGCCGAAATCGCCGCCCTCGCCGCCGCCTTGATCCGCAAGCATGGCGGTACGGCGATCGACGAACCGCCGTTATGATGGAGCGGCCCTTGGTGAGCCCGCTTGGCGGAATTGGTAGACGCACAGGACTTAAAATCCTGGGTCTTCGGGCGTGCCGGTTCGAGTCCGGCAGCGGGCACCAGCGGCACGAATTGCGGCGCGGCGCATGCCTTTCGTCCCGATCCTGAGCGAAATGGCCTACGATTTCGTGCCGCCGAATTCGGCGGTGGTGGTGTATGGCGCGGACACGCCCTGGGGAAGGCTCGAGGTCGAGGTGACGCTGACCGAGCGCGGCGTCTACGGGCTCGAAGTCTTCCACCAGCCGAACAAGGGCCCGCGCGGGCCGTTCCGCCCGTCGGTGGACGAGGCGTATCACTGGTCGACGCTGGAGCCCGAGCAGGCCGCGTTGTTCGCCGCGACGGGCGCCTCGCGCTATCTCGAACTGCGTGCCGACGGCGAGGCCGCGATGGACGCCGCCCAGTTCCAGCGGATGCTCGCGGATTTGATGCGGCGGTAAGGCAAGCCACGTTTTGTCGGAACCGGCCTGTCGGCCCAATCGCGCGGGCGTCATCCGACCGCGAGCGAACCTCGCACCAACCCGTCATTCCGGACGAGCCGGCGCGCGTTGCGCGACGGCGCGATCCGGAATCTGTTGCCGGTCTCCATGCCGGCGCCCTGCAACAGACCCCGGATCGGCGCGACGCCTTCGGCGTCGCTGGTCCGGGGTGACCAAAATGCGCGAAATGCGCCGCCCAGTTCCAGCGAATGCTCGCGGATTTGATGCGGCGTTAGGCGTCCAGCGTTTTCGCTTGCAGGCGGGATTTCGGCAAGCCGGGATTCCGTGCGAAATCCTCGCAGGCGGTCAGTAGCAAGCGTTTGACGCGGTCGGAAAGCGCGCGGCGCAACTCGGCGTTTGCGACGTCCGACAACCCCTTGACGATCGAGATAGCGTGCGCTCGCTCGGGCCCATGGATCGCGCGCGCATCCGCCAGCCCTTGCGGCAGGTCGAGGCCGGCGTCGAGCATCGCCGCGATGTCGAGATAGTCTTTCGGATCCACGCGCTTCTGCAGAACGAAGAGTTTGCGGGCAAGCAAGTCGCGCAAGCCGGCGATCCGGAGCACGCCGTCGTCGCTGACGTCCGGTCGTTCGACGCGGCCGGTCTTAAGGCCGCCGAAGAACGAAAGTTTGACGCCGTCGATCACGACCGACCACGTGTCGTGCGCATTCTGAACGGTCTTGCCGCGGGCGAGGCGTGGCTGACGTCCGATCAAGGCGTCGGAATCGACCGGCTTCGACGAGAAGAAATCGAAATCGACCGATTGCCGATGTCCCAAATGCAAGGCGACGGCCGTGCCGCCATAAAGAACGAAATCTTTCGCGACGGGCGCGAGCGCGGGCCAGAGGCGGCGCTGGGCGGGCGGCAGAATTTTCAATCGCGGCCGCATCACACGACCTCGCGGAAGCCGGGCGGTTTCGCCTTGATTCGGAAGGCGAGGCTCCACAGCGACCACGAGCGGCGGTCGAGCACGCCGTCGGGGGCGGATTTAAGGACCTCGGCGATCTTCCGGTCGCCGAAATGGCCGCGCAAGACCGCCATGTCGTCGAAATCGCCCCATTGCAGGGTCTGGGCGATGACGCGGCGCGGATCGGCGAGCGCTTCGTCGGGCGCCATCCACCACACGACCTTGCGCGCGAGCTTGCGCAGACGGGCGTCGGTGGGGCGCCGCGGCTTCACGGGCTCACCCCAGCGCCGTCGCGTGCAGGTCGTAGGCGTCGGCCTTGTCGACGCGCACTTTCAGGAACTCGCCGACGCGCGCGGCGCCGGCACCTTTGACCTTCACCAGCCCGTCGATCTCGGGCGCGTCGGCCTTCGAGCGCGCGACCGCGACCTTCTTCTTCGCGTCGACGTGATCGACCAGCACGTCGATCTCGCGGCCGACGAAGCGCTTCAAGCGCGCGGCCGAAATGTCCCGCTGTGCGGCCATCAGGCGATGCCAGCGCTCCTCCTTCACCGCTTCGGGCACGGCGCCGGGCAGGTCGTTGGCTTTCGCACCCGCCACGGGTTCGAACTTGAAACAGCCGACGCGGTCGAGCTTGGCTTCCGCGAGCCAGTCGAGCAGCTCCTGGAAATCCGCTTCGGTCTCGCCCGGGAATCCCACGATGAAGGTCGAGCGCACGGTCATGTCGGGCACGTCGCGCCGCCATTGGGCGATGCGCGCCAGCGTCTTCTCGCCGTGCGCCGGGCGCTTCATCGCCTTCAGCACCGACGGGCTGGCGTGCTGGAAGGGGATGTCGAGATAGGGAAGGATCTTGCCCGCCGCCATCAGTTCGATGACGTCGTCCACATGCGGATAGGGATAGACGTAATGCAGCCGCACCCACACGCCGAGCTCGCCCAACGCGGCGGCGAGATCGGTCATATGCGCGCGCACCTTCTTGCGATGCCACGGGCTTTCGGCGTGGCGGATGTCCACGCCATAGGCGGAGGTGTCTTGGCTGATGACCAGCAGCTCCTTGACGCCGGCCAGCGCCAGGCGCTCGGCTTCGATCAGCACCTCGCTCGCGGGCCGCGAGACGAGCTTCCCGCGCATCGAGGGGATGATGCAGAAAGTGCAGCTGTGGTTGCAGCCTTCGGAGATCTTCAGATACGCGAAATGCCGCGGCGTGAGCTTGAGCCCCTGCGGCGGCACGAGGTCGATATACGGATCGTGCACCGGCGGCACGGCCGCGTGCACGGCCTTCACCACCTGCTCGTATTGCTGAGGACCCGTCACCGAGAGCACGTTCGGGTGCGCCTTGCGGATCAGCCCGTCTTCCGCACCCAGGCAGCCGGTGACGATCACCTTGCCGTTCTCGCGCAACGCCTCGCCGATCGCGTCGAGCGATTCCTGGCGCGCGGAGTCGAGAAAGCCGCACGTGTTCACGATCACGGCGTCCGCACCCTGATAGTCGGGCGCGATCTCGTAGCCCTGGCTGCGCAGCTTGGTGAGGATACGCTCGGAATCGACCAGGGCCTTGGGGCAGCCGAGGCTGACGATTCCGATCTTGGGGGCAGTGGCGGTGGACTTCATGGGCGCCTGTCTAAGGCTTTACGCCGCGACTGGCCAGACCCCGGAAAATGAAAGGCCCCGGCGCGGGGGGGGGGGGTGCGCCGGGGCCGAAGGCAATCCGATCGGGGGGGTGATCGGATTACACGGGGTCGAGCCGGGGGGGGTGGCTCGACCACGACGGACATATTGGTTCGGTCTTCGGCGGAACAAGGGGCCGCTTTGAAAATTTTTGAGCGGGCCAGTCAGGTATTATACGGGCTTTCCGTGTGCTTCGAAAATGCCCCATCCCGCCGCGTTTGGCGTGGGGCCGAGGCGTTTTATGTACGCGGCCGATCCGTAAATCTCCCAAACCTTCCGGCAAGCGTCGAACGACATCGAGCCATCCCCGCCCCAGACCATGTAGTGGGCACCGCGCGGCAATCGGCGCAACGCCGCGTCCACCCGCTTGACCCAGAAATCGAGCGGCGTCTCCCGGCTGCGCGACAGCGGCAGCCAGCGATTGGCCATCAGCGAGTGCACCAGCTGATCGTCGATCGTGTACTCGTCCAGCCCGCGCGTCGGCGGATTGACCGCGGCGAACACGGGTACGCGCGGCCGCAGGCGCGGGGCCAGATCCTTCATGTCGCCCACATGCGTAGCGAAGCGCTTGGACCCGATCAAGTCGATGGCGGCGTTGAGATCGCGGGCGAGACCCAGCAGCGTTTTGCGCGGGCTTGCGGCGCGCGCCAGATAGGGCTTCCAGTCGAAGTCCTTGATCGCGCGCAGCTGCTTGGGATCGTGGGTGTAGAGGATCTCGAACCCATCGACCATCGACGGCGCGAAGCCGAGCGCCCAGCGCACCGCCAGGTAACGCAAGCCCGCCGCTTCGGCTTCCGGCACGCGCGCGTGATGGAGCCGGTCGAAAACGTCGCACACGGGCGCGGTCAGATAGTCGCAGGCGAAATGGAACGTCGGCACGTGTGGCCGCAGGCTCGGGCGTTTGTTCGCCAGCAGGCTTTCGACGCGCGCCGGATCGATCTTGCGCCCGCCGAACAGGAACGAAGCGGCCAAATGCGAGCGCGGTGCCGCGTCGTTGATCGTCACGCGCTTGGCGCCGGCGGCCGCGAACGCCATCGGCATCAAACACGAGCCCGAGGTGTAGTCGACCATCTCGAGTTCGGTCCAGCGCGTC
>JAMNXK010000169.1 GCA_023653245.1 Tagaea sp. | reverse complement strand
GGCAGGATCAGGCGTGCCACGATCGTCGGCACGTTGAGACGCAAAGTCCCCGACGCGGCTCCCCGCGCTTCGCCCAAGCCTTCGACCGCCGCTTCGATCTCGCCCAAGGCGGGGCGCAAACGATCGAGCAGCGCCGCGCCCGCGCGCGTTGGCGTGACCGATCGCGTGGTGCGCGTGAGCAGCCGCGTGCCGAGCCGAGCTTCCAAACGCCGCACGGCTTCGCTCAGCCCCGAGGCCGATTCGCTCCGCACCGACGCCGCCTTGCGGAAGCCGCGCGCCCGCGCCACGGCGGCGAACGCGGCGAGATCGTCGAGATCGGCGCGCATTTTGTCCCCTTCCTATCGTCCGGAATTTCGTACGGCCCGTTCCGATAATGCCGGATTATCGCACGCCATGAAAGCCGCCATGTTCGCATCCGCCACCCCCACACGGAGGAATTCATGGAAACGCGCGAACTCGGCTCCACCGGCCCCACCGTCTCGGCGATCGGCCTGGGCTGCATGGGCATGACCGCGGGCATGTACGGCGACGTCGATGCGGCCGAGAGCCGCGCCACGCTCGACGCCGCGCTCGACGCCGGCGTCACGCTGGTCGATACCGGCGATTTCTACTCGATGGGCGCGAACGAGGCCTTGCTGGGCGCCGCGCTCAAGGGCGCCAAGCGCGACAAGGCGGTGCTCAGCGTCAAGTTCGGCGCGTTGCGCGATCCCGCCGGCGGCTGGATCGGCGTCGATAACCGGCCCGCCGCGCTCAAGAACTTCCTCGCCTACTCGCTCCAGCGCCTGGGCACGGACCGCATCGACATCTACCGACCCGCGCGGCTCGATCCGAACGTGCCGATCGAGGAGACGATGGGCGCGCTCGCCGACCTCAAGAAGGCCGGATACATCCGCCATATCGGACTCAGCGAGGTCGGCTCCGAAACGCTGCGCCGCGCCGCCAAGGTCCATCCGATCTGCGATCTGCAGATCGAGTATTCGCTGCTGTCGCGCGGGCTCGAGGACGGCGTGCTCGCCACGTGTCGCGAACTCGGGATCGGCGTGACGGCCTATGGCGTGCTGTCGCGCGGATTGATCGGCGGCCATTGGCGCGCCGAAGACGCCAAGCCGGGCGATTTCCGCGCCTACAGCCCGCGCTTCCAGGCCGGGAACGTGGACAGCAATCTGGCGCTGGTCGAGAAGCTGCGCGCCCTGGCGGCGCACAAGGGCGGCACGGTCGCGCAACTCGCCATCGCTTGGGTGCGCGCGCAAGGCGACGACATCGTGCCGCTGGTGGGCGCGCGCAAGCGCGATCGCCTCGCCGAATCGCTGGGCGCGTTGAACGTGACGCTATCGAAGGCGGACCTGGCGGCGATCGAAGCGGCGGTTCCGAAGGGAGCGGCGGCCGGCACGCGCTACATGGCGGCCGCCATGGCCCATCTCGACAGCGAACGCGGGTAACTACGCCGCGTGGGTGGCGGTGTCGGCCAGGCGTTCGATGCGCGCGAGGATCGGCGCCAAGGCTTCGCGCTGGCGGTCCTCTTCGTCCGAGCGCGAGCGCAAGGCCGCGATCCAGCGTTCGAGCTCGGCCGCGCGCACGGCACAGGCCGTGGCTTGGGCCTCGGCTTCCAGCGCGCGCCGTTCGGACGCCGCCAGGCGCGCGTCGCGCTCGACGTTTTCGGCTTCGAACGCGGCCACGCGCTGCTTGGCCAAGGCCGCTTCGGCGTGCGCGGCCCCCGCGCGCGCCTCGAATTCGGCCAGGCGCTTGGCGAGATCCTCGCACTTGGCGATCCAGGCTTGCGTCGCCGCTTCGGCGCGGCCGCGCGAATCGTCGGCGAGGGCGGCCTGTTGCTGGGCGAGTTCGGCCGCTTCGTGCGCGCCGCGCGCGGCGGCTTCGGCGGTTTCGCGCGCTCGCGTCTGCGCTTCGAGCTTGGCGACCAAAGCGGGCGACGGCACTTCGCGCGGCGGCGTATTGCGCAGGACTTCGACTTCGTCGTAGGCGGCGGCGAGTTCGTCGCCGAGATTGAGGGCCGCCAGCAGCATCAGGCGCGCATCGCCCGCTTGGCCGACTTGGCCCACGAGCTCGCGCACCTTTTCGTCGACATAGTCGCCGATCGCGCGCACGCGATCTTCGCCGCCATCGTCGCACGCGATCGGATAGTCGCGCCCGTTGACCTTGACGAGGATCTGTCCCATTTGCGCGTCCCCTTAGGCCGCCTTCAGACGCTCGATCGCCTTGTCGAGACGCTTTTCGACTTGATCGGCGATCGCGGACAAGGCGGCGTAATCGGTCTTGAGCTTGGCGAGTTCGGCTTCGGCCGCCTCGGCGCGTTTGGCGGCGGCGTCGAGCTCGCCGCGCAAGCCGGTTTCGGTCTTGTCGCGCGCTTCGAGCGCGGTTTCGAGGCGTTGGACGGCGGCGGTCAGACGATCGACGGGGCTGGTGGCGGACATGGAATCGGCACTCGTTAACGAATTTGCGACTCGGGAATCGTAAGCGAGGTTCCCGAGTCGCGCCAAGGTCCTTGTGATTCAAGGACGAATCCGTCTCCATTCGCGGGGTTGACCGGCGGGGGGTCGGGGGGCATGTTCGCGCCCTCTTTTCGCCCCTCCGGCCAGCCGAGTCGCCCGCCCGCAATGAGCGCCGCTCCCGACACCTCGCCCGCCGCGGCCCCCCAGCCGCTCTCCACCAAGCAAAGCCCCGCGCATGCGCGCCTGGCCAACGCGATCCGCGCTTTGTCGATGGACGCGGTCGAGAAGGCCAAATCGGGCCATCCCGGCATGCCCATGGGCATGGCCGACGTGGCCACGGTGCTGTTCGCCAAGCATCTGAAGTTCGATCCGAGCGCGCCCGATTGGCCCGATCGCGACCGCTTCGTGCTGTCGGCCGGGCATGGCTCGATGCTGCTTTATTCGCTGCTGCATCTCACCGGCTATCCGGATATGACGATGGACCAGATCCGGAATTTCCGGCAGCTCGGCGCCATCACCGCCGGGCATCCCGAATACGGCCATGCCAGCGGCATCGAGACCACGACGGGTCCGCTCGGCCAGGGCCTGGCCAACGCGGTGGGCATGGCGCTGGCCGAGCGCATGCTCGAAGCGCGCTACGGCGCGGACGTCGTCGATCACCATACGTATGTCATCGCCGGCGACGGCTGCTTGATGGAAGGCATCAGCCACGAGGCGATCTCGCTGGCGGGCCATCTGAAGCTTTCGAAGTTGATCGTGCTGTTCGACGACAACGAAATCTCGATCGACGGGCCGACCAGCCTGTCGGTCGGCGACGATCAAGTGGCGCGCTTCAAGGCCTGCGGCTGGAACGCGGTGGCCATCGACGGCCACGATCCCGAGGCGATCGACGCGGCGCTCGCGGCGGCGAAGACTTCCGACAAGCCCACGATGATCGCGTGCAAGACCACCATCGGCTACGGCGCGCCGACGAAGGCGGGCACGGCCGGCAGCCATGGGGCACCCTTGGGGGCGGGCGAAATCGCCGAGACCCGCAAGCGCCTGGATTGGCCGCACGCGCCCTTCGAAATTCCGGGCGAGGCGCTGATCGAGTGGCGCGGTTTCGGCGCCAAGGGTGCGCACGCGCGCGCTTCGTGGGAGCGCCGCTTGGGCAAGCTCGACCCCGCCAAGCGCGCCGAATTCCGCCGGGTGATGGACGGCAAGCTGCCCAAAGGCTGGATCGAAGCCTGCGCCGCGTACAAAGCCAAGCTTTCCGCCGACAAGCCCAACATCGCCACGCGCGTCGCCTCGCAAAACGCGCTCGACGTGCTCGCGGCCGCGATCCCCGAATTGGCCGGCGGCTCGGCCGATCTCACCGGCTCGAACAACACCAAGGCCAAGGCGCAAAGCGTGGTGAAGGCCGGCGCCTATGGCGGCGCGTATCTCCATTACGGCGTACGCGAGCACGCCATGGCCGCGGCGATGAACGGGATCGCGTTGCACAAAGGGCTGATCCCCTATGGCGGCACGTTCCTGGTGTTCACCGATTATTGCCGCCCGTCGATCCGCCTCTCGGCGATCATGAACACGCGCGTCGTCTACGTGATGACGCACGATTCCATCGGCCTGGGCGAAGACGGCCCGACGCATCAGCCGGTCGAGCATCTCGCGGCGTTGCGCGCGATGCCGAACGTGTGGACCCTTCGCCCGGCCGACGCGGTCGAAACGCTGGAAGCCTGGCAGATGGCGCTTTCCCGCGAAGACGGGCCGAGCGTGCTCGCCCTCACGCGCCAGAACCTGCCCACGTTGCGCGTCGACGCGTCGGCCGAGAATCTCTCGGCCAAGGGCGGCTATGTGCTGCGCGAAGCCGAAGGCGGGGAGCGCCAGGTCACGCTGATCGCCACGGGCTCGGAAGTCGCCATCGCGGTCGCGGCGCGCGATCTGCTCGCCGCCGAGGGGATCCGTGCGGCCGTGGTCTCGATGCCGTGCACGCAAGCTTTCGACGCGCAGACGGCGAAGTACCGCAAATCGGTCCTGGGCCCCGCGCGCACGCCGCGCATCGTGGTCGAAGCGGCCCTCGGCTATGGCTGGGAGCGCTATATCGACGGCAAGGGCGATTTCGTCGGCATGAGCGGCTACGGCGCCTCCGCGCCCGCGCCCGATCTCTACAAGCATTTCGGCATCACGCCCGAAGCGGTCGCCGCGGCGGCCAAGAAATCGATCTGACAAGGAGCACGGAGATGAGCGTCAAAGTCGCGATCAACGGGTTCGGGCGCATCGGACGCCTGGTCTTGCGCGCCCTCGCCGAATCGGGCCGCACCGACCTTCAGGTCGTCGGCATCAACGATTTGGGCCCGGTGAAGGCCAACGCCCATCTGCTCAAGCACGATTCGGTGCACGGGCTGTTCCCCAAGCCCGTCACCTATGGCGAGGATTGGATGGATGTCGGCCAAGGCAAGATCAAGGTCACGGCCGAGCGCGATCCGGCCAAGCTGCCGTGGAAAGAGCTCGGCGTCGACATCGTGATGGAATGCACGGGCATCTTCACCAAGCGCGAGCAGGCGGCCAAGCATCTGGAAGCGGGTGCCAAGCGCGTGCTCGTCTCCGCCCCCGCCGACGGCGTGGACCTGACGGTCGTCTACGGCGTCAACCACGCCAAGCTGACCAAGGATCACACCATCGTCTCGAACGCGAGCTGCACGACCAATTGCCTCGCCCCCGTGGCGATGGTGATGCACGAGGCGTTCGGGATCGAGAAGGGCTACATGACCACGATCCACGCCTATACCGGCGATCAGGCGACGGTCGACACGCTGCACAAGGATCTGCGCCGCGCGCGCGCGGCGGCGTTGTCGATGATCCCGACCTCGACGGGGGCGGCCAAGGCCGTGGGCCTGGTGCTGCCCGAATTGAAGGGCAAGCTCGACGGCACGGCGATCCGCGTGCCGACGCCGAACGTGTCGATGATCGATTTCAAGTTCGTCGCCAAGCGCGCGACGAACGTGGACGAGGTGAATCAGGCCGTGCTCGCGGCCGCGTCGAACCGCTTGAAAGGCATCCTCGAGACGACCAGCGAAGAGCTGGTGTCGAGCGACTTCAACCACAACCCGGCGAGCTCGACCTTCGACCTCACCCAGACCCAAGTGGTCGAAGGCAATCTCGTGCGCGTGCTGAGCTGGTACGACAACGAGTGGGGCTTCTCCAACCGCATGTCGGACACGGCCGCGGCGATGGC
>JAMNXK010000168.1 GCA_023653245.1 Tagaea sp. | reverse complement strand
TCGGGCAGTTTCGGCGAATACCGCGCGGGCGGCAGCGCCATGCGCATGGCGGGGGCGGACGAGCTGCTCGCCAAACAAGCCGGCCCCGCCGCCCTCGCCGCCGTGGTCGAGCGCCTGGCGGGAGGCTAGAGCGGTTTCAGATCCGTCGCGGCGAAGTCCGAGCCCTTGTGCAGCAAGGGCAGATCGAGCGACTTCGCCAGCGCATAGGCCATGCAGTCGCCAAAGTTCAGCGCGGCAACGTGACGGCCCTTGCCGTAGCGGATGAAGGCTTCCCGAGCCAGAGTCGCTTGGCCCGCGTCGAAGGGGACGATCGCGATGCGGAGGTCGCGGATCAAGCTGTCCAGCATCACGACGGCGGCAGGCCCTTTCCTGCCAACAAGCACCATCGAAGTCTCAAAAAAAGTCGCGGCGGACATCGATACGCGGCGCGTACTCTCGATGATATGGCGCATTTCGGCTGCGTCAGCTTCTTCGAAAACGATCGCTACGATAGCCGAAGCATCGACGACAACCGCGTACCGTTCAACCGCATCGGTCATGGTTGCTCTTGCTTCGAATCGGGGAAACGCTCTATCGACGAAGCGATAGACCAATTCAGGCCAAACGGCCGCAGAAAAATGGAATCTGGTTGATTGGATTGAGTTATCCAGTGGGTGATGGGTATATCTCGGTCCAGCCGAACGTCAACGATGCTCGATTTCGTTGAGATCGCGCCGAATCTCTTCCCAGTTTCTCGAATCGACGTCCGGCAGCGCCAAAATCCGGGCGCGGAACCGGTCGATCGCAGCCCGCCGGAACGCGATCTCCTCCGGCGTCAACGGGCCGTCATCCGACGGGCGCGGGACCGTCGGTCTGGGGTCGTTTCGGATCGGATCGTCGGGCGGGGACATGGTCATCATTTTATGACCTTTGGGCGCCGGGCGGAAGCCGCCCCGGACGAAAAAGGCCGGCGGGTTGCCCCGCCGGCCTTGGTCGCGCGCGCCGAAGCCCGGAGGCTCAGTGCTTGATGTTGCGCCAGATCTTGCGCTTGGTCGCGTAGAGCAGGCCGGTGAGGATGAACAAGAACAGCATCACCTTCACGCCCAGCGCGTTGCGCGCCTCAAGATGGGGCGAGGCCGCCCAGGCGAGGAACGTCGATACGTCCTTGGCCATGCGCTCGACAGTCGCGGGCGTGCCGTCGGCATAGGTCACGCGGTCGGCCGAGAGCGGGGCGGACATCGCAATCTGATGGCCGGGGAACCAGTCGTTGTAGGACATGCCTTCCATCATCGTCACGCCCGCGGGCGGACGCTCGCGATAGCCGGTGAGCAGCGCGTAGACGTAATTCTCGCCGCCCGCGCGGTTCTTGGCGATCAGCGACAGATCTAACGGATAGGCGCCGCCATTGGCCGCGCGCGCCGCCAATTCGTTGGCGAAGGGCGACTTGAAGCGGTCGGCGGGGCGCGCCGGACGCTGGAACATCTCGCCGTCGTCGTTGGGGCCGTCGGTGACTTCGTATTCCTTGGCGAGGGCCGCGATCTCGGCGTTCGACAGGCCGATGCCTTCGAGGTTGCGATAGCGGATCTGCTTCATCGCGTGGCAGGCGGCACAGACTTCCTTGTAGACCTGATAGCCGCGCTGCAAGGCGGCACGGTCGAAGGTGCCGAAGAAACCGGTATGCGGCCATTCTTGGGTCGGCGGCTTGGGGCCCGACGCGGCCAGCGCCGCCCCCGCGCCCAAACCCAACGCCAGCACCGAAGCGATCAGAAGTTTCGCCGTCCGCATCACGCCTTCTCCATCGGCTTAGCCGTCGCCATCGCACCCGCTTTTCCGCCGCCCAAGACCGGCTCGGCGATCGATGCGGGCAGCGGCAGCGGCCGTTCGAACCAGCCGAGCAGCGGCAGGAAGATCAGGAAATGGGCGAAGTACCAGACCGTCGCGATCTGGCCGACCAGCAGCGGCACGCCTTCGGCCGGCATCGCACCCGCCCAGCCGAGCGCGCCGCAGCACACCACGAAGATCCAGAAGAAGATCTTGTAGGTCGGCCGGAAGCGCGCCGAGCGCACGCGCGAGGTGTCGAGCCAGGGCAGCAGGAACAGGATCGCGATCGAGCCGAACATCAGCAACACGCCGCCCAGCTTGTCGGGCACCGCGCGCAAGATCGCGTAGAACGGCAGGAAGTACCATTCGGGCACGATATGCGGCGGGGTGACCAGCGGGTTGGCCGGGATCCAATTGTCCGGATGGCCCAGCGTGTAGGGGCTGAAGAAGACGAAGTAGCAGTAGAAGATCATGAACACGCCCAGGCCGAACGCGTCCTTGACCGTGTAGTACGGGTGGAACGGGATCTTGTCTTGCGGGCCTTTGGCGTCGATCCCCAGCGGGTTGTTCGAGCCGTGCACGTGCAGCGCCCACAGGTGCAGCAGCACCACGCCGGCGATCACGAAGGGCATCAGGTAATGCAGCGCGAAGAAGCGGTTGAGCGTCGGGTTGTCGACCGAGAAACCGCCCCACAGCCACAGCACGATCGGCTCGCCCACGATCGGGAAGGCCGAGAACAGATTGGTGATGACCGTCGCCCCCCAGAACGACATCTGGCCCCAGGGCAGCACGTAGCCCATGAAGGCGGTGGCCATCATCAGCAGGAAGATGAGCAAGCCCAGCCACCACAGGATCTCGCGCGGATACTTGTACGAACCGTAATAGAGGCCGCGGAACATGTGGATGTACACCACGATGAAGAACATCGAGGCGCCGTTCATGTGGATGTAGCGGATCAGCCAGCCGTAATTCACGTCGCGCATGATGCGCTCGACCGAGTCGAACGCGCCCGCCGTGGACGGGTTGTAGTTCATGGCCAGGAAAATCCCCGACAGGATCATGATCACGAGCATGATCCCGGCGAGCGACCCGAAATTCCAGAAATAGTTCAGGTTCCGGGGTGCGGGGTATTTCACCAATTCGCGGTCGATGAGTTCGAAGATCGGCAGGCGGTAATCCACCCACTTCACGATCGAATTCGCCATGAACGGCGAGGGGACGTAATCGTACTTGGCCATCTTGCGCCTCAGCCGATCCGGATGGTGGTGTCGTTGGTGAACGCGTAGGTCGGGACTTCCAGGTTCTTCGGCGCCGGCCCGCGGCGGATGCGCCCCGACGTGTCGTAATGCGAGCCGTGGCAGGGGCAGAACCAGCCGCCGTAAGCGCCTTTTTCGTCCGCCGGCTTCTGGCCGAGCGGCACGCAGCCCAGATGGGTGCACACGCCGAGCAGCACGAGCCATTGCTCGCGCTGCACGCGCTTGGCGTCGGGCTGCGGGTCGGGCAAAGCGGCCGCGTCGTCGGCTTTGGCCTTGGCGATCTCGTCGGCCGTGCGATGGCGCACGAACACCGGCTTGCCGCGCCAGGTCACGGTGATCGACTGGCCCTGGGCGATGGGCTGGAGATTGACCTCGGTCGAGGCGAGGGCCAGCACGTCGGCGGCCGGGTTCATCGAGTGGATGAAAGCCCATCCCGACAGAACCGCGCCGGTGCCGGCGAAGGCGCCGGTGGCGAGATAAAGGAAGTCGCGACGCGTCGAGCCGTCGGGGTGCTTGCGCCCCTCCCCTTCGGCCATCGTATTGGACGTCGAACCCGCCTGAGCCATGCCTCGATCCTCTCGTTCGCCCCGTCGCGTCTTGCGGTCCGTCCGCTCGCGCGGCCCCCGAACCGGTACCGGCCGGGTATAGAACATCGGACGCCCGGATGCAAAGTCTAGCGTGTCGCCGCCGAAAAGCCGAATTCGTTCGTCGTTACCGCCCTTTGCGCGCGGGGAATAGGTCGGGTTAGGGTGCGACCGCACCATGCCCGGTCCGATCCGCCTTGCCCTCTACGAGCCCGATATCGCCCCGAATGTGGGGGCGATTCTGCGTCTGGCCGCGTGTCTGGATCTGGGTGTGGACGTGATCGAGCCTTGCGGATTCGTCTGGTCCGCGCCCAAGCTGCGCCGGGCCGGCATGGATTATTTGGATCAGGTTTCACTGAACCGCCACACAAGCTGGGCCCGCTACCTTGAAACCGCGCGGCCCCGGCGCTTGGTGCTGCTGACGACCAAAGGTGCGACCCCCCTGCCGCGCTTCGCCTTCGCATCCGGCGACACGCTGCTGTTCGGCCGGGAAAGTGCGGGCGTGCCCGATGCGGTCCACGCCCAAGCCGATTCGCGCGTGGCGATTCCCCTGGCGGCGGGGGCGCGTTCGCTCAACGTCGCCATCGCCGCCGGGATCGCGGCCGCCGAAGCCTTGCGACAACTTGACGCGTTCCCGGAAGCCGCATGACCAACGAACGCAAAGCCCAAGCCCAGTCCTGGTTCCGCGAATTGCGCGACCGGATCTGCGCCGAATTCGAGGCGATCGAGGACGAGCTCGATACCGGCCCGCATGCCGGGCTTCCGCCCGGGCGTTTCGCGCGCAAGGACTGGACGCGTACCGAGCGCGACGGCACACTTGGCGGCGGCGGCACGATGGCGATCATGAAAGGCCGCGTGTTCGAAAAAGTCGGCGTGAACGTGTCGACCGTGCACGGCGTCTTCGCGCCCGAATTCGCCAAGAACATCCCCGGGGCGGCGGAGGATCCGCGCTTCTGGGCGAGCGGGATTTCGCTGGTCGCCCATATGCGCTCGCCGAAAGTGCCGGCGACGCATATGAACACGCGCCATATCGTCACGACCAAAGCGTGGTTCGGCGGCGGCGGCGATTTGACGCCGATGACGCCGCACGAACCCGATACGGCGCATTTCCACGCGGCCTATCGCCAAGCCTGCGACCGGCACGATCCGTCGTACCACCCGCGCTATAAAGCGTGGTGCGACGAATACTTCTTCCTGCCCCATCGCAACGAGCCGCGCGGCGTAGGCGGCATCTTCTACGACAATCTCGATAGCGGCGACTGGGATCGGGATTTCGCCTTCACCCGCGACGTGGGCCTCGCCTTCCTCGCCGCCTTCCCGCCTTTGGTGCGCGCCCATATGCGCGAATCCTGGACGGACGCCGAGCGCGAGCACCAGCGCGCGCGGCGCGGGCGCTATGTGGAGTTCAATCTGCTCTACGATCGCGGCACGACCTTCGGGCTCAAGACCGGCGGCAATGTCGAGGCGATCTTGATGAGCCTGCCGCCCGACGTCGGCTGGCCGTGAGGCGTCAGCCCGGGTCGCGCAAGCGCGGGCGCGTCGCGGCCAGGAGCTCTTCTTTCGCCTGCCGGAAATCCGACGCGATCCACCGCGTTTCGATCTCGTCCAACAGCCGGCCGAGTTCGGGCCCGGGTGCGATCCCGCGCGCGCGCAGATCGTCGCCGGTGACCGGCAGCACCGGACGCCGCCAGTCTTTCGCCATTTCGTAAAGCGCCGCGTCCGACGATCGCGCGCCGTCGAGCAACGCGCGATCGATCGCGTCCGCGCCCAAGGCGTAGAACGCACGGCGCAAGCTTTGCGCGTCCGCTTCGGCGGCGAGCTCGATTTTCGGCGCGCGCAGACGCGCCAGCCGCGCCGCTTCGGCGTTCGACAGCCGCCAGCGCGCGGCGAAAACTGTCGCGTCGAGCGGCACGCACGCGAGCGCGCGGATCGGATCGGGCGTCTCGCCCAGGCGCGACTCGAACGCGGCGAGCGATTCGAGCCGGGCGATCGCCGCGCCATCCGCCTCGGGCAGCCAATGC
>JAMNXK010000007.1 GCA_023653245.1 Tagaea sp. | reverse complement strand
TCCAGACGCACGCGCAGCACGTAATCGGGGCGCGCGGGCGTGCCGCGCGGGCTCAGGCGGTCGAGCAAGTAGTTGCGCAGGATTTGGCCGGAGCGGTCGGCGATCGGGTCGATGCGGATCGCCGCCAGCGAGTCGGCCGCCGAGCCGCGTGCCGTCGTCCGGTGCAACGGCTCGAAGCCGCACCCGGCCAGGACGAAGGCCGCCGCGAGCGCGGCACTCAAGGCGCGCCGGGATGGACGTCGCGCGCGACCGATCATCCCAGAACCAGATCCTCGAAGCGCCGGTCGTCGCGCGGCAGCTTGCCGGGCAGCAGGCGCGCGATTTCCTTGTTCCGGAAATCCGCTCGCTCGAGGTCCGACGCCGAGAGGCCGAAAGCGGCGAAACGGTCGCTCCAATAGTCGCCTTCGGCGAGCTTGCGCTTGAGGCGCGCGATCAGCGCCGGTTCGATTCGGCCTTCGAGACGGTGCTGGAGATAGCCGGTGAAATACAGCGCCAGCCCGTGCTCGGGCGAGATCACGTCCGATAGCGTCCGCAGATTCATCATCTGCTGGCGCAGCTTCATCTCGCGCGTCTCCGAGAAGAGACGGTGGAAGTTGAGATGGTAGTTCATGAAGAACCAAATGTCTTCGAGCTGCGCCGAATTCGGGATCGCGTCCATCGGGATGGAAGCGAACGCTTCGTCGAAACTGCGCGTGGCGAGCCGTTCGCCCGAATCGAGCTCGTTCTGCTTGCCGTAGCCGCCCGAATTGAAACGGACCTCGCTGGCTTTCATCGCCTTGATAAGACCCTGCGCCACCATCGAATCGTAGATCGGCGTGTTGGGCAGCGGCTGCAGCACGGTGGTGCTGCACCAATCGAGATCCATGGCGCGCGCGACGTTGATCGTGTCTGCGATCATCGCCATCGTCTCGCCCGGAAAACCGAGCATGAGGAAGACGCGCGCGTGGATTTCGGGGAATTTTTTGAGCACGGCGGCAGCTTCGACGAAGTTGCGCACCGTGCCGGGCTTCTTGACCTGCTTGAGCACGGTCGGATTGCCCGACTCCATGCCGATATTGAGCGCGATGCAGCCCGAATCGCGCATCGCATGGACGACCGGTTCGGTGCACGACGCCGCGATCACGCCGTTGGTCGCGTCCCAGGTCATGCCCAAATTGCGCCGGACCATGCCGCCGAACAGCTCGATCGCGCGGCGCTCGTCCTTGAGAAGGTCGTCGTCGAGCCAAACGATGTGGCCGACGCCGTGGACTTCCTTGAGCATCTGCAACTCGTCGAGAACCGAATCGACCGAGCGCTGGCGTACGCCCTTGCCGTTGAAATTGCGCACGCTGCAGAACGTGCATTGCGCGCGGCAACCGCGCGCGGAAAGCGAGGTGGCGAAGCGCGTGCCGGGCGGCTTGAAGCCGTAGAAATTGCCCATCACGCCTTCCGCCGTCAGGTCGCCGATCTCCAGCAACTCGTAAGCCGGGATCGTGTCCATCTCGGCGGACTCGGGCTGGCATTCGGCGAGGAAGCGGTAGCGAACGCCCAGGTCGGAATCGTTGAGGATGACTTGACCGAGATCCTCGACCGCGCCCGTGCCGTTGACCGCGCGCACGAAACGCTTGATCGCGATGTCGCCTTCGCGCGTGAAGGCGGCGGTGGCGCAAGGAATATCGTCGAGCACGCGCTCGACGTCGTTGGTGACGTGCACGCCGCCGATCACGACGGGGATTCCGGATCCGGCCGCCCGCTCGCAAGTCCGCTTGAGCGATTCGTGCGTCATCGTGAACATGCAGGTCACGCCGATAGCGTCCGGCCGATGGCGGGCGATCGCGTCGTCGAGCGCGGCCGTCCACACCGCGTCGAAATCAAAGGCCGCGGCTTCGCCGTGCCGGCGCGCCGCCTTCAACACCTCGTGGTTCAGATTCACGATCGCGACCTCGATGCCGACCTCGCGCAAATTCTGCGCGATGATCCCCAGCCCATAGGGCGGATAGTTCGGGTAGCGCCGGCGCATGGCGGTTTCGATCCGGAACAGTTCGGCGGTTCCATCGGGCGGATTGACGAGCAAGACGGTGCGGATTTTTTGGCCGGCGAAACGCCGAGCGAGGAAGCCACGCGCGCCGTCGCTGTCGACGGCCGGCTTGAAAAGATCGAATGCCGGAACGATGGGAGCGGTCACGGAAAACTCGCCTTAAAGGGTCGCGCCGCGCCAGTACCGCAGCGCACCCAGGTGATTTACGGGAAATTCGATACCAGTCAAGAGCAAATTCCTACTGATTTAGTGGGATATACGGCGATGACGTGGGTTTTGCGTGTGGCCAGTGGCCTTCGCGGCCCGCCACGCGAGGCGTGCGTCCGGCCACCCGGCCTGTTAAACACCCGCGCCACGACCGCCACCGACCCCGAGGATTCCGAATGGACGATTTGGATCGATTCCAAAAAGAGCGAGCCGAGAACATCGCCCGCCTCGGGGGCGATTCGGAACTGCGCGCGCGCGCGCGCCGCATGTTCGCGGACATGGTGGCGGCGCGCTATCACTACAATTTCGACTGGGCCGGCCTGCCCATCATCCAGTTTCCCGAGGACATCCTGGCCGTGCAGGAGCTGGTCTGGCGCATCAAGCCCGGGGCGATCGTCGAGACCGGCGTGGCGCGCGGCGGCTCGGTGCTCAACTATGCCTCGCTGTTGGCGCTGCTCGGCGGAGATCGGGTGGCGATCGGAGTCGATATCGACATCCGTGCGCACAACCGCGCACGTATCGAGGCCCATCCGCTGGCCGGCCGCGTGCGGCTGATCGAAGGATCCTCGGTCGATCCGGCCACCGTCGCCGAAGTGACGCGCCAGATCGGCGCGCGCGCGCCGGTGCTGGTTGTGCTCGACTCGAACCACACCCACGATCACGTGCTGCAGGAGCTGCGCGCCTACGCGCGATTCGCCACGCCGGGTTCGTATGTGGTGGTGTTCGATACGGTGATCGAATTCCTGCCGGCCGAGGCCAATGCCGGCCGGCCCTGGGGCGAAGGCAATTCACCCCATTCGGCCGTCGCCGCTTTCTTGCGCGAAAACAAGCGCTTCGAAGTCGACAAAAACCTCGAAGACAAGCTGCTATTCACATGTTGCCCCGGGGGATTCTTGCGCTGCGTGGCGTGAATTTGACACCCGACGAACAACGACGATAGAACGACCCCATATGCCATCCATCGGAGGCCCCTTGGCCGAAGGTACCAGCCTCGCGCCCGCACGCGCTTACGATCCCGCCTGGAATGGCGAGCGGATCGTACCCAAGCGCGTGGTGATCGAAACGATCTTCGGCTGCAACGCGGCCTGCGGGTTCTGCGTGATCAACCAGCCCACCAAACGGCCCAAAGGCGTCATGCCGATGGACAAGTTCCGGGAGCTGATCGATTCGCTGGTGCCGTACCGCGAGAGCATCGACATGCTCGACCTGTTCGGTCTGGGCGAACCGGTGATCGACCCGCATCTGGCCGAGCGCGTGCGCTACGTCAAGGACAAGGGCTTCCGCAACACCTCGATCTCGACCAACGCGCATCTACTCGACGGGACGCGCGCGCGCGCGTTGATGCAAGCGGGTCTCGACACGGTGATCTTCAGCATTGACGGCGCCAGCAAGGCGACCCACGAGGCCGCGCGCGTGCGCACGGGTTTCGAGCGCGTGGTCGCCAACGCGGTCGGCATGATCCGGATGCGCGACGCCGAAGGCTTCAAGACGCGCTTCGTGGTCCGTTTCGTGCGCCAACCCGGCAACGCGCATGAATGGGAGGAATACGCGCGCTTCTGGCAAAGCGTCGTCTCGCCCGCCAAGCGCGACGTGATCATCCGCTACGACGTGCACACTTGGTCCGGCGCCATCGAAGACGGCGCCGTCGTCGATCAGGATTGGCGCGATCCCGTGATCGACCGCAATGCCTGCCACCACATTTTCGAGAAGCTGGTCATCCTGGCGAATGGCGAAGTGTCGCTGTGCTTCGAGGATATTCTCGACGCGCAGTTCGGCTTCGGCAACGTGTTCGGCGCCGATCCGATCGACGTGTTCAATTCGGCGCGCTTCGCGAAAATCCGCAAGCTGCACGCCGACGGCAAGCGCCGGAATCTGAAGATCTGCGCGGGCTGCATGGTGCTGTACAACGAGCCCAAGCGGCTGGTGATCGGACAGTAGCGGCCCTGAGCCGAGGGGGCGGGCGCTTGGCGGTCTTCGATATCGCGATCTTGGGTGCGAGCGGGCAGATCGGACTCGATCTGATGCGCGCGCTCGGCGCTGGGCACCGCGTGACCGGCTACGCGCGCGATCCCGAACGCGCGCGCGCGTCGTTCGCGCGTTTCGCGCCCTCGGCCGCGCGCTTCCTGCCCTTCGACGAGTTCGACGCGTCCGAGCACGACGGCGCGGTCAACGCCGTGGGCGCGGGCGACCGTGCGAGCCAGATCGCGCAAGGCGCCGCGTATATGGAGGCGGCCTGGGCGATCGACGGGCGCGTGCGCGCGTGGCTCGAACGACGGCCGTCGCGGTTTTGCGTGTCGATCAGCTCGGGCGCCGTCTATGGGCTGGGGCGCGCCTGGCCCATTCCGGCCGACGCCAAGCTCGAATGGCCGGTGAACGCGCCCGATCCGGCGGCGCTCTACGCGCTGACGAAGGCGGCGCTCGAAGCGCGCCACCGTGCGCGGCCCGATCTCGCCTTTTACGATCTGCGCGTCTTCGGATTTTTCAGCCCGTTCATCCGCCTCGACTCCTCGTTCTTCCTGGCCGAACTCGCGGCCGCCGTCGTCGCGCGCCGGCCGTTTCGAACGCCGCGCGCGGACATGCTGCGCGACTATATCGACGGCGGCGAACTCGCCGCGGCGATCGAGCTGCTCGCCGCCGCGCGCCCGGCCGCCGGCGTCTTCGACATCTGGAGCGCGGCACCCGCGACCAAGCTCGACCTTCTCGCCGCTTGCGAGCGCGATTTCGAATTGACGATCGACTGGGCGCCGGGTCCCGCGACGCCGGCGCCCGCACCGGCGCCGCCCAGCCGGCACGACGCGCTGCTGCGCTTGGGCCATGCGCCCAAGCGACGCGCGCGCGAGATCGTCCTCGATCACTTGCGGGCCCTCGCGCGATGACGCCGTTTTTCTCGATCGTCGTTCCGACCACCCGGCCGCATTACCTGCCGACGTCGCTGGCCAGCGTCTTCGCCCAGACGTTCGGTGATTTCGAAGTCGTGGTCTCGGACAATACGGCCGACGGATTGACGGGCCGCTATGCGATTCCATCCGACGCGCGACTGCGCGTGCTCCGGCCGCCCGGGCCGATGAACGTCTCGTCGCACTGGGATTTCGCCTTCGCCGCCGCGCGCGGGCGCTGGCGCCTGATGCTGTGCGACGACGACGCGCTGGTTCCCCAGGCGCTCGCATGTCTCAAGCGCCTGATCGACGCGCATCCCGGCATCGAGGCGATCCGCTGGAGCCACGCGGCTTTCGCACCCGACGCGCCGCAAGGGCGGCGCTTGCGACTGCCGGAGTTCTCGGGACGAGCCGAAACCATCGCCGCCGAGCCCGTGCTGCGCGCCGTTTTCGCGTCCGGCACGGTGCCGGGGCCGATGAAGCCGCGCACGCCCAACATTCCGCTGGCGGCGATCGCGGATACGCTCGATTCGCGCCTGCGCGCGGCAGCCGGCGGCGCGTTCTTCCGGCCTTTCGACCCGATGACGTCGATGGCGCTGTTGACGTTGACTCGGATCGAACGTTTCGTTGCGGTCGATTTGCCGCTCACTTTGCTCGGCGAAACGCTCGACTCGGCCAGCGGCTCGATTTCCCGGGCCGGCGATCCTACCAGCGTGTTCGAGTCGACCAACGGGGATTCGCGGCTGGTCCACACGCCGATCAAGTCGCGCCGCTTGCTGCCCGCGCTCAAGTCGGAAACCATGCTCGACCTGCGGGCGACATACCCGCGTCTCTTCGGCGCCTATTCGTTCGATTGGGCGGGCTACTTCCACTTCTGCGCCGCCGCGATCGCGGAGTTCGAGGCGCGAGCCACCGACATGTCGCCGGAGCGGCGCATGTACGCCGCCGCACTGGCCGCCGCCGATCCCGAGGTCCGCGCAGCCTTGACCGCGGGCTACGTGCCGCCACGCGACACGCCGCCGCCCGCTTCGCCCAAAAGGCTCGCTCGGATCGCGGCGTCGCTGCGCGATCGGCTCGGCAAGATACTGACACCCCATCCGGCGCCCGTCGCCGCCGACCTCCAGTCGATCGATCGCGCGGCGGCCTTCGTCGGGCGGCGCTACGCGGCCCTACTGGGCTGAAATCAGCTCGCGCGCGACCGCGAGCAGGTCCCGCTCTTCCGCCACCATGTGGAACGGTGCGAACGCCGCCGCCGCCGCCTCGCCGTCGCGCGCGTCGTCGCCGATGAAGGGCGTGCGGCTCAGATCGAGCGCGAAGTCGCGCTGCGCCATGTGCAGCAGCCCCGGCTTGGGCTTGCGGCACGCGCAGCCTTCGTCCCACCCGTGCGGACAATGATAGATCGCGTCGATCCGGCCCCCCGTCGCTTCGGCTTCGTCCCGCAGTCGCGCGTGAATCGCATCGAGATCGGCCGGCGTCATGGCGCCACGCGCGATCCCGGCTTGGTTGGTCGCCAGCGCCACCGTGAAGCCCGCGCGCGCGAACGACGCCAGCGCTTCGCGGGCACCCGGCAGCCATTCGAACTCGGCCGGCGTGCGCACGTATTGCCCGCGCGGCGGCTTGCGGTTGAGCGTGCCGTCGCGGTCGAGGATCACGGCGGGTTTGCGCGCGAGGAAGCGCTCGGTGTCCGGCAAGCGCGCGAGCGTTCCGACCGAGTAGTAGCGATGATCTGTCTCGAAGGCGCCGAGTTGCCCTTGCGCGACCAGACGCGGATAGACGTTGGCCTCGAACCCGACATTGCCTTCGGGCAGCAGATCGACAGCTTCGCGGCGCATCAGGATAAAGCCAATATCCACGCCCGCGAGCCCAGGTGAAGCGCGCGACTTGTCGTAGATCGAGACGCGTCCGTCCGGCTCGACCTTGAGATTGTCGCGCGTATAACCGTCGCGGTTGCGATAGACGACGACTTGCGCGGCGCGGCCGGCGCGGACATAGCGCTCCCACAACGCGTCGAACGGCATCGGCCAATAATTGTCGCAATAGGCGAGCAGAAAAACCGGATCGAGCAGATCCCGCGCGTGTCGCAAGCGCGCGCCGGTTTCGTCCTCGACGGGCGAGACGACGTAGTCGATGGCGATGCCCAGGCGCTTGCCGTCGCCGAAATGCGCGCGCACGGTTTCGGCCAGATAGCCGAGCAGCAGCACCACGCGCTCGAAGCCTTGGTCGCGCAGATGCTCGATCAGATACTCGACGAAGGGCTTGGCGTGGAACGGGATCATCGGCTTGGGCGTCGTGTCGGTCAGCGGGCGCAGCCGCGTGCCCAACCCGCCCGCGAGCACGACCGCCTGACGCGGCCGATCAGCCGGCACCGCCCGCTCCCAGCTCGCGCGCCACGCGGTCGAACTCGACGGCCAGCGCGTCGCCCGTCGGCGCCGAAAGTTCGTCGTTCCACGCGTCCCGCGCGACCTCGATCACGCGCCCGCCGGGCAGGTCGCGGCGCGCGGCGGCGACCAAATGCAGGCTCGCGCGGTTGACCGCCTTCGAATCGTCGACGACGACCAGCCGGCCGGCGCGCGCCGCTTCGCGCAAAGCGGGGCCCATGTCGCGCGCGGCGGCGTTGACGCGCTGGAGAACGCTCGCGCGCATGCCGCGCGCGGCGAGCGAGTCGGCGAGTTCGATCGCTTCGGGCAGCGCGAAGCCGCACGCCACGATCGTGGCGTCGGGTCCGTCGCGATGGCGCAGCCAATCGCCGGCGGCGTCGAGGGTGGCGACGGACGTCGCGGGATCGATCGGCTTGCGGAACTGGCGCTGGCTGACCGTCACGAGCTTGGCGCCGGGCGCGAAAAAATGCCGCTCGGCGACGAGTGCCGCGTCGTGCGCGTTGCTCACGCAGTAGCCGGGGATGCGCGCGAAGGAACAGAAATCGTCGGGATCGACCAGGCAGGATTGCGGGCCTTCCCAGCCGTTGTCGACGGCGATGGACAGCACCGCCAACGACGCCTGCGGCGCGCGATGACGCAGCGCGTTCAACGTGTTGACCAGATGGTCGAGTCCGAGCAGCAGGAAGTCCTGCTGCTTGAGCGCCACGATCGCGTCCACGCCGCCGAGCATGAGACCGATCCCGGCACCGACCAGCACGTTTTCGCAATTGGGCGTATTGAGAACCGAACAGCCCGGCACCTTGTCGAACCCGCGCGTGAGCCCCGACAGGCACGACCCCGTCGAGACGTTCTGCCCGATCAGCGCCGCGCGCCGCCCGCGCGCGGTCAGGCGCGCGCGCAAGAGGCCGTTGAAGTGCTCGACCAGCGTGCTCACGCGAGCTCCTTGCGCAACCGTGCCAGCATCGCCGCCGCCTCGCCGCGCAGACGCTCTTCGGCGAAGCGCGCCGTCAGCACGTGCACCGGATCGCTCGCATCGGCGGCGAGCGCGGGCCATTCTCGCGGCTCGATCTCGGGCGCGGGGCCGGCATGATAGTTGATGTACTTGCCCTCGGGATGGTCGGGCGTCTTCATGCGCCAAGACCCCAGCGAATCGAGGCCGGCCTCGATCACGATCGGGCCCCCGCGCGCCAGCGCCTCGGCGCGCGAATCGGCCGCCGCGTCGCGATACGCCTGCACGTCGTTGCCGGCGAGCGCGCGATACCCCGCGCCGAGCGCGCGCGCGAGCCCGCCCAGATCGATCGGTCCGCGCCGTTCGGCGATGGTCGAAGCGAGCGACCAGCCGTTGTTCTCGACCACGACCAGCGCCGGAATCCGGTGGCCCGCGAGGAACACCAGCGCTTCGTGGAACGCGCCCTCCTCGATCGCGCCGTCGCCGGTGACGACGCAGACGAGCCCGCCTTCGGCGCGCAGCTTGAGCGCCAATCCGAGTCCGACCGCCACGCCGAAATTGTTGCCCAGGATGCTCGAGCTGTACGTCACGCCCGCGTCCGGATTGGCGAGGTTCATCGAGCCGAGCTTGCCGCGCGCGAGCCCTTCGGGCTTGAGCAGGAACTCGTCGACCACGGCGCGCAGCGCGTCCGCCTTGGCGAGATTGTAGTGCAAATTCCGGTGCGGCAGCACGAGCCGGTCGGCGGCCGCGAGCGCGCCCACGACGCCGACCGCGATCGCTTCGTGGCCCATGGCGAGATGGATCGGCACCTTGAACGCCTTGGCGCGGTACATCTCGTTGATCAGCATCTGCGACAGGCGCAGACGCAGGACTTCGCGCGCGAGGCCGAAATCGGCGTTGGCTTGCGTTCCTTCAGATCGCGCCATGTTTCGCCTTGAACTCGGCGAAGGACAGACCCGCCGCGTGGGCGGCCGACAGCGTGGGCGTCGCGCGGTCAAGCGGCCAGTCGATGCCCAGCTCGGGGTCGTTCCACAGGATCGCGACCCCCGCCTCGTCGGAATGGTCGCTGTCGGCGAGGAGCAGGAGATCCGTGTCGCCGGCCAGGGAGACGCAGCCATGCGCGAAGCCGGGCTCGATATACAGCCCCGCCCCCGGCGCGAGATCGACGCCTTCCCACGCGCCGAAACCGGCGCCGCCCCGGCGCAGATCGACGACCACCCACCACATGCGGCCGCGCAAACAGACCACGACCTTGCCTTCCGTGAAGGGCGCGCGCTGAACGTAGAGACCGCGCACCGTGCCCGCATTCTCGGTATGGGAGACGATGACCTGCCGCCACGCCTTGTCGGCGCCGTAGGCGGCCGAAAAGCCGCGCGAGTCGTAGGGTTTGTGCAGAAAGCCGCGCGCATCGGTCAGGCGCGGCGCCACCAAGTCGAAAAGGCCGTCCAAGCGGCGCTTGCGCAATTCCATCGGACGATGACTCCGGCGGCGAAAACCGCAGGACCTCTACAGCAAGCCCCAGAACTTCGCAACCGAACGCAGCCCCGCCTCGATTCCGGTCTCCGGCGCCCAGCCGAGGGCGGCGCGACTCGCGGAATCGTCGACGGCCCGAACGCTCGGATTGGCGGGGTCGGTCTCGGTCGGCGTCGCGGCGCGCCCCAGGATCGCCGCGCCGCGCTCGACGAT
Source organism: Tagaea sp. (assembly GCA_023653245.1). The sequence continues at coordinate 18,972 of JAMNXK010000007.1, read as the reverse complement.
CTCGCCCAACGCGACCAGCGCCGGCCCCTGCACGTCCAAAATCTCGAATCCGCCCGATCGGGGCGCCGCGGCGAGAATGGCGCCGGCGGCGTCGGCGACGTGCAGAAAGCGTCGCGCGGTCGCGCGCGAACCCACGGAAATCGCCTCGCCTCGCGCGACCTTGTCCAAAAGCGACTCGACGGCCGACCAGTTGTTCCGCCGCGGACCGTAAATGATGCCGAAGCGCAGCGCCGTGGCGGGCGTGCCGCCGCGCGCGGCGATCTGGCGCAGATTGCACTCGGACACGAATTTGGACAGCGCGTATTCGCCGCCGATGCGCGCGGCGTCGAGCGCCACGCCCGCGTGGCGCGGCGCGCCCTCGGGCAAGCCGTCATAGACCCATTCGCTCGACGCGAAGACGAGACGCTTGGCCCGGCGCGCGCGCGCCGCGCGCTCGACCGCCAGCGTGCCCATCACATTCGCGTCGAAGCATTCGTACGACTTGCCCCGGCAATCGGGATCGCGGGACAGCGCGGCCAGATGCACGACCGCGTCGATCCCGTCGGGGATGGCGTCGGCGAACGACGGGTCGCGCATGTCGGCGCGGACGTGGCGCGGGCTTTCGGACGGCGCGAGATCGGCCCCCCAAACTTCGTGCCCGGCTTCGGTCGCCCGCCGCTCGAACGCGCGGCCGACGAAACTGGCGATGCCGGTGACGAACACGCGCATGCGTCTAACGCGCCGGCGAGGCCGGATACTCGGCGCGGCCGATCAGCAGATCGACCGCCGCCATCAGCCAGAACTGATGCGCGGTCTCGACGATGTTGTAGGCGCGCGAATCGACCCAGAAGTCGACGTCGCCGCGGCCGCGCAAGGGATTGTCCGGCGCGAATCCCGAGAACGTGGCCAGGCCCAGTCCCAGCGCCTTGGCGCGATCGGCCAATGCCAGCACGTTCGGCGAGCGGCCCGAGGACGAGACCGCGACCACGAAATCGCCGGGCCGGTGCCACAGGCGCAGGCCTTCGGCCATCCAATTGTCGTGCCCGAAATCGTTGGCGAGGCAGGTGATCGCGCCGGCGTCGAGGCTGACCGCCTGCACGCCGCCGTTCTTGGTCAAATCGACCGCGATGTGCTGGACGATGGCGGCCGAGCCGCCGTTGCCGAACAGCATGACCTTGGACCCGGTCTTCGCGAGCGCGCGCCAGCGATCGCGCAACGCGGCGATGGCGCGCGCGATCTCCGGCCCGATCGCGGCGGCCCGGCGCAGGCGGGCTTCGTAGTCGGCGAGGAACTCGGCGTCGGTCACGCGAGAATCTCCACTTCGGGAACGGGGCGGATGAACCGTCCGCCGCCGGCGCGGTACTCGGCGAGCTGAGCGACGATCTCGTCGACGAAATTCCAGGCGAGCAGCAGCACGTAGTCCGGTTTCTCGGCGAGGATGCGCTCGGCCGGCACGATGGGGATGCGCGTGCCCGGCGTGAAACGGCCTTGTTTGAGCGGCGAACGGTCGGCGATCCATGCGATGCGATCGGCGCGGATGTCGAGATAGCTCAGCAGCGTCGTGCCCTTGGCCGGCGCGCCGTAGCCGACGACGCGCTTGCCCTCGGCCTTGAACCGGTCGAGCAGCGCCGCCAGTTCGACGCGGATTCGCTTGGCTTGCTCGGCCAGCGCCCGGAAGGGAGCGATCGTGTCCATGCCGCGCCGCTTCTCGGCGGCGGCGAGCTCGGCGACGCGAGAGGAAGGCGTCTCCACGCCCTTGCGCCGGACCCAAGCGCGCAGCTGGCCGTGGTGGATCGGCAGGCGCTCGACGTCGACGACCTCGAAGCCGTGGCGCTCGAAAAGCGCGATCATCGGGCGCACCGCCCAGTAGGAGCAATGCTCGTGGTAGACCGTGTCGAACGCGGCCGCGTCGAGCAGGTCCTGCAGATAATGCGCCTCGAGCACGAAGATCCCGTCCGGCGCGAGCAATTCGTCGAGCCCGGCGATGAAATCGCCGAGCGCCGGAATATGCGGAAAGACGTTCGTCGCGGTGATGACCTTGGCGGGGCCGTGCGCGGCGCGCAGCCGGCGCGCGGTCGCGGCGCCGAAATAGGAATTGTCGATCGCCACGCCGCGCTTCTCGGCGAGCGGGCGCAAATTGGCCGCCGGTTCGACGCCGAGCACGCGCTGCCCGCCCTTGAGAAAGCCCGACAGCAGCGTGCCGTCGTTGGCGCCGACATCAACCGCGAAATCGCCCGGCTTCAGGGCCATGCGCGCGCGCACGCGTTCGGCGAGCGACAAAAGGTGGTTCTCGAGCGTGCTCGACGCCGAGGAGACGTAAAGATAGTGGTCGAACATCGCCGGCGGTTCGACGATCTCGGCGAGCTGGACGTGCCCGCACGCGCGGCAGAACGCCACGCGCAGCGGATAGGACGGCTCGGGCGCGCCCAACTCGTCGGGCGCCAGGAACTTGTTGGCGAGCGGCGTGGCGCCGAGATCCATGAAGATCTCGACGTCGGCGCCGCCGCAGGCGATGCATGCGGGCATGGAAACGGGAATCCTCGTCGTCGTCGGAACGCAGACCTACATGAGGCGGCGGGCGACATCAAGATTCGCCCGGAACCAATCGATCGTCAGGTCGAGGCCGCGCTCGAATCCGACGCGCGGCCGCCAATCGAGATCGCGCGCGGCAGCGGCCGCCAAACCCGAGATCTCCCAGATTTCGTCGGGCCGGGGCGCGAAACTGCCGGTTTCCAGGGGAACCGGGTCGCCCAGCCGGGCGAGCACCGCGCGCGCCACTTCGCCCACCGCGCGCGCCCGGCCCGAACAGATGTTGTAGACCGCGCCCGGCGCCACGGGCTTTTCGGCCGCGGCGAGCAGCGCGTCGATCACGTCGTCGACGAACACGAAATCGCGCATCGGGCGCGCGTCGCCGATTCGCGCGGGACGGCCTTCCAGCGCCGCGATCAGCACCGACGGCACCAAGCGCGCCGCGCGTTCCCACGGCCCGAAGGTGGCGAACAGGCGCAGCTCCACGCATGGCGTGCCGTGCAGACGCGCGTGGATCGACGCGAGCGTCGATGCCGCGGCCTTGGCCGCGCCGTAGATCGTGGCGGGCGCCAACGGCACGGCCTCGTCCATGCCCGGCCGCGCGGGATAGACGGCGGCGGTTCCCATATGCACGAATCGCCGAACGGGAAAAGCGCGCGCGGCTTCCAGCAAGCCGGCCATCGCAGATACGTTGTCGCGCACATGCTCGACGGCGGTCAGCGTCGGCGGATTGAAGAACGAACTGGCGAGGTGGAAAACCGTCGCGGGCCGCGCGCGTTCGAAAACCGCGCGCACCGCGGCCGCGTCGGCGAGATCGGCCCGGACCAATTCCAAGCGATCCTCGATCCCCGCGAGCCTCGGCGTCGGCGTGGCCGCGCGCGCGAGCACCGTCGGCCGCACGCCGAGCCCGACCAGCCGCCGCACGAGATTGGCCCCAATATGCCCCGCGGCACCGGTGACCAGCACGGGGGCTTCGAGGGCGCTCATCCGGCGAGAGTGTAGACGATCCGCGCGCCCTCAGGCTCGAAGGCGATCGGCACTTCCACCAGATCGGGCAGCGCGCGCGCGACGTCGGCGCGCCGCTCGGGCGGTACGACCAGCAGCAGGAACCCGCCGCCGCCCGCGCCGGCGATTTTTCCGCCCCAGGCGCCGGCTTGGCGCGCCGCGGCGTACCAGCCATCGATCGCGCCGTTGCTGATTCCGTCGGCCAGACCGCGCTTGAGCCGCCAGCCTTCGTCGAGCATCGTGCCCAGCGCTTCGGGATCGAAACGTTCGCGCATCGCGTTGCGCAACGTCTCGGCTTGGGCGCGCATCGTGTCGAGTTCGGCGCGGCGCGATCCGGTATTCGCCTTCTGGGCGCGCAGCACGCTGGAACTGTCGCGGCGTTGATCGGTCCAAAACAGCTGCAAACAGGCGAAGAGCCGGCGCAGATCCGCGGCCGGCGGCGCCAACGGCTCGACCGCCGTGCTCCCGTCGGCGAGGAATCGAAAGTAGTTGAGGCCGCCGAACGCTGCGGCCGCATGGTCCTGCTTGCCCATCGGGCGGCCCAGGATCTCGATTTCGATCCGCGCGGCGAGCTCGTAGGCGGCGATGGTGGAGACGCGCTCGCCGCGCATGGCGTGCAACGCCAATACCATCGCGACCGCGAAGCTCGACGAACTGCCGAGGCCGGACAGCGCCGGGATGTCGGCCACGGTCGACACGTAGATCGGCGGATCGACCGGGATCGCGCGCAGCGCCTCGCGCATGATCGCGTTCTTGATCTCGTCGAGCGAGCCGACGTTCTCGGACTCGGAATAGTTGAGGCGGTAGCGTTCGTTGAACAGCGTGCCGTGGCGCTTGACCGTAACGTAGACGAATTTGTCGATCGTCGTGGACAGCACCGCGCCGTAGCCGCCCGCGTAGTACTCGCGCAAATCCGTGCCGCCGCCCGCGAAGCTGACGCGCAATGGCGCGCGCGCCATCACGATCGCGGGAAGGTGGCGGCCGGCTTCATCCATGTCTGAGCGACCAATCGTAGGGAATGTCGTTCTTGAACGGATCGATGTAGACGAGCTCGTTGCGGTCGTGCGGCATGGTGGCGCAATTGGCCATCATCGCCATCTTGTCGCCGTACGCCTTGTAGCCGTTGGTGATTCCCGGCGGGATCTGCACGAGGCAGTAATTGTGCTCGCCGATGAACAACTCCATCAGCTCGCCTTTGCTCGGCGAGCCCTCGCGGCCGTCGTAGAGCACGAGCTTGACCATGCCCACCAGGCAGCAATTGTTGAGCGTCATCTCCTTGTGGATGTGCCAGGCCTTGACGACGCCCGGGTAGCCGCACGTGAAGTAGATTTCGCCGAATTGCTTGAAATGGGGATCGCTGGCCTTGAGCATGTGCCAGACCATGCCGCGCTCGTCGCAGATCTTGCGCAGCGGAATCACTTTTACGTCGTGGATCGCCATGCGGCTCCTCCGGGCGGATGGAAACGGGTCGCGTCAGGCCGTGCCGTCGGCCACGCGCTTGCGCCAGTAATCGAGAGTCTCGGTCAGGATGGTGGCGAAGGGAATTTTCGGCGTCCAGCCGGTCGCGTCGCGGAAGCGGCTGGTGTCGGCGATGAGCCGGGGCACCGCCGTCGGGCGCACGTAGCGCGGATCGACGCGGTGCGAAATACCCTTCGCCGCGGACATGGCGATCAGCATCTCCAGCGCCTGGCGGAAGGTGTAGATCATGTCGTCGGCTTCCGAGCCGACCAAATAGAGTTCGCCCGGCGCGCATTTTTCGGAGGCGATCCAATAGGCCTCGACCATGTCGCGGACATGGGTGAAGTTCCGCCGATCGTCGATCTCGCCGGTCAGCACGACCGGCTCCTGCAGCCCTGCCTCGATACGCGCGATTTGATAGGCATACCAAGGAATGCCGAACACCTTGTCGCGGCGCGGACCTTCGTGGTTGAAGGCGCGCGTGCGGATCACGTTGAGCCCGTAGGACCGGTGGTAGACGTAGCCGATGAGGTCTTGCGCGACCTTGGTGACGGCGTAAGGATTGACGGGACGCAGCGGCGTCTCAGGCGTGATCGGCAGTTCGCTCTCGGCGATGTCGCCGTATTCCTCGCCCGAGCCGGGAATATGGAATGACGCCTTGGATCCGATTCGATGCAGCGCGTCGAGCAGGTTCACCGTGGCGCGGTAGTTGACGTCCATGTAGCGGTTCGGATGCTTCCAGGACGGGCTGACGAAACTCTCGGCCGCGCAATGGAAGACTCGTGCGGGCCGCACGGCCTGGATCAGGTCGAGCGTCGATACCGCGTCGGTAAGGTCGCAATCGTGCATGTCGATTCGATCGAGGATCGGCCGGATGTGGTCGAGCCGCGACAGATGCCAGCGCTTGGTCCCGACGACACGGAATTTCGGTCCTTGGGAGAGGACGTACTCGGCCAAATGCGAGCCAACGAAGCCGGTAATGCCGGTGACGAGAATCCGATCGACCATCGGGGGTGATTCCGCAAGGGTGGTGGAGAAAGCCGTAGCCGTCGGAAAACGAGACCCCGGCGACGTCCGGCGAGTGCCGACTCGTGCCGGCGCCCCGGGCGGGCCGCCGAATCGAGCCCCCGGGGACCCCGAGGATGGGTCCTTATAGTCGCCCCCGGGAGAGCGATCAACTCCCCTTCCCGCCATCGGGAAATCGCGCCGAAACGCCCATTGCAATTGTGTTCATGGAATGAACGAAGCCCTTGAATCATGCCCAAAATCGCGCACGGAAGCCGCTGTTCCCCGCGACCGAAATCCCAGCGCCAGCGCGCGGTCGATCGCGATGGTGAAGGCCGGTTTCCCCGCATCGGTCCACTCGACACGCGCTTCGCGTCCCAACCCTTCGCAGAGCGCCGCGTAGACCGCGCGCATGGCGACGGGCGCGGTGGCGCCGAGATTGGCGATCACGTGGCCGGGCGCGGGCGCTTCGATCCGGAGCGCCAAGAATTCGTACAGATCGCCGACATGAAGCACGTTGTTGAACGCGGCGTCGGGGTGACGCGCGCGGCGGACAGAAAATTGTCGTGCGAGCCGCGGCCGACCGTCCCCGGCAATCGCAACGAAAGCCCCGACGGCAGACCGCGCTCGACAGCACGGGCGAGCGCGGCTTCGCCATCCAGTTTCGAACGCCCGTACGCGTCGAGCGCCGCGGGTTCGACATCTTCGGTTACGCGCGCGACGCCGATCGCGCCATAGACCGACATCGACGACAGAAAAACCGCGCAGCGCGCGCGGCGTTCGAGGGCGCGCTCGAACAGGGCCGTGCAAGCCGACGCGTTGGCCGCGTGGAGACGATCGGGGTCCGGGCAGCGCGCCGGAATCTCCGCCGCGCAGTGAAACACCGACTCGAAATCCCCAAGATCGTCGAGCGGCCCCTCCAGATCGACGCGCAAAGCGCGAAATCCGCCGGCGGCGGGCGGTGCCGCGCGCCAGGTGCCGGTTACCTCAAATCCCCGCGCGGCGAGCGCGCGCCGCCCGAGGTCGGCGAACGCGATCGGGGACTCGGTCGCGGCGATGTCGGCGGCGTTCACCACGGCCGGATCCTCTAGCACGAAATGCGGCGACGCGCCCTGCCCGACGTGCTTCTCCATGATCGCCCGCCGCCGTTCGGCGCGCCGGGGCAGCATGTGGAACGAGCACCAGATAGGAATTGGGGAAAGCGTTCTCGTTCACGGGCAGCACGTAGGTGACTCCCTTGCACGCGCAATCGTCGCGCAAGAACAGCGATTGCACCGGCACGGGGATCGCGTGATCGCCGAATCGACGCGACGTCACGTAGCCTTTGTGGCCGAAGCGCGCGGCGGGCACGGCGTCTACGCCTCGAACCCCGATGGCGGAACGTAGGACATCCCCAGCCGGGTGACGGGACGCGGCGTGATCGGCAAATAGAACGATCCGACATGCTTGTCCGGGCTCGTATAGGGCGTGAACAGACCGGTGAAGCGCACGTTCATCGACCAGCGCGTCGTCGCTTCCGCGTTGAGGACATTGCCATGCAGAAAGTTCGGGCAAAAGATCAGCGTCTTGCCGAAGGGGATGTCGAGCCACACGAGGTCGCGCTCGACTTTGTCGTAGAGCGCCTTCATGCCGCCGGCGCCAAGCTCGGGCAGCGTACGGATCGCCGCTTCGGATTTCGCGCGCGGCAAGATGAACATCGACTTGGCCGGTGGACGTCCACCAGGGGCGTCCACATGACGACCTGATAGGGCGTTTCGCCCGAAAACACATCGGCATAAATGTCGAGCAGCGACGTCTTGTCGCCGGGCATCTGGATCGAAAAATCGATCCGGTTCTGCATCGCCAGTTCGTTGCCGACCAGCGGTTCCAGCCGGCTGCGGCCCATGGCGAAATAGCCGGGCCGAAGTTTCGCGAAATGCCGGTAATCGCCCAGGCGGATCGCGTCGAGCGCCACGCGGTCTTCGACGTCGAAGATCGCGTACCCGTCGCGCAAGAATGTTTCCGCCAGCGCCACTTCCGCGTCGCGCGCGAAACTTGTCGTCACGCCCATGCCATTGGTCTCCCTCGGCAGCCGCCGGTGCTTTTCTTCTAAGGGCCTGAAATAAATTCAAGAAATTTTGTTCATGGAATGAACAAGACGATTGACGCCGGCCGTCGGTCGCACATAAATTCTCCCGAGTTTTTGGGCACATTCGGCGCCCGATATCGGACTTGACGCCCCGGCTGCGCCCTTCGGTCGCACCCGAAGGGCGGTAGCTTGGCTCGAAACATGACCGCAACACCGCGCGTGCGCGCCACTCGTCTCGACGCCGTCTCCCCCTGGGTGACGGTGGTCGCGCGCGATATCGACCGCGATGGCACGGTCGGCACGTTCCACTCGATCCGCCAAGCCGACTACGTGACGCTGCTGGCCGTCACGGCGGCTCAGGAAGTCGTGTTGGTCCGCCAATACCGGCCGGCCCTCGAGCGCGTCACGCTCGAATTGCCGGGCGGGCTGGTCGACGGCGCGCTCGATCCCGCGACCACGGTGGCGCACGAGCTGGAGGAAGAAGCCGGCTACCGCGTCGTCGGCGCGCCGGCGTTCCTGGGCACGCTCGATCCCGATACCGGCCGCTTGGAGAATCGCTTCCATTGCTACGTGGCGCCGGCGATCGAGCCCATCGCCGATTGGCGGCCCGAGCCGGGACTCGAGCGCCGGCTCGTGCCCAAGGCCGAATTCCTCGACATGATCCGCTCCGGCGCCTTCCCGACGGCCTTGCACGTGGCGCTGGTGGGACTCGCGATACTCAAAGGCAAGTTCTGATGCTGGTTCCTTCCGACTATCCCGACCGGCGCATCGCGATCGTGGGCTGCGGCTATGTCGGCCTGACGCTGTGCGCGGTGATGGCCGATGTGGGCTTCGACGTGACCGGCGTGGAGATCCGCGCGGACGTGCTCGCCGGGCTGAAACGCGGCGTTCCGCAATTCCACGAGCCCGGCCTTCAAGCGATGCTCGAACGCCTGGTCGCCGCCGGGCGCCTGCGCTTCGTGCGGCGCTTGGCGGAAACCGAGCCCGCGCGCGTCTACATCGTCACCGTCGGCACGCCGCTCGACCCCGAGGGCCGCGCGCGGCTCGACATGGTCGAGTCGGTGGCGCGCGAAGTCGCCGCGCGGCTGCGCGCGGGCGATTTGGTGGTGATGCGCTCGACGTTGAAGCTCGGCACCACGCGCAACGTCGCCATTCCGATCCTCGACGGGGCGCGCGTGCCCTACGACATCGCCTTCTGTCCCGAACGCACGATCGAAGGCCTGGCGCTGCCCGAGCTGCGCGTGTTGCCGCAAATCGTCGCGGGCCAAACCTTGGCGGCGACGGTGCGCGCTTCGCAGCTCTTCCAGTTCCTCACGCCCACGACGGTGCGCGTTTCGAGCATCGAAGCGGCCGAGATGATCAAGCTGGTCGACAACGCCCAGCGCGACGTGCACTTCGCCTTCGCCAACGAGATCGCGCGTATGTGCGACGTCGCCGGAATTTCGGCCGCCGAGGTGATCAAGGCGGGCAAGCTCGGCTACCCGCGCACCAATTTGCCGATGCCCGGACCGGTCGGCGGGCCGTGCCTGAGCAAGGATCCCTACATCCTCGCCGAGAGCTTCGAGACGACGGGCGTGACGCCGGAGATCGTGGTCGCCGCGCGAAAGATCAACGAGCGCCAGGCACTCGAAGCGGCGTCGCGCATGCGCGCGGCGGCCGCGCGTCTGCCGGGCTTTCCGGCGAAACCGACGATCGCCTTCCTCGGTCTCGCCTTCAAAGGCCGGCCCGCCACGGACGATCTGCGCGGCACGACCGCGCGCGGCATCGTCGATGCGGTCGCCGCGGCGTTTCCGGATGCGGCGATGCGCGGCTGGGACGAGGTCGTGTCCATGCGCGAGATCGAAGCGTTCGGCCTCGCGCCCGCGACCTCGCTCGCCGACGCCTTCGCCGGCGCGCATCTGGTGGCGATCTGCAACAACCATCCGGCCTTCGAGGCGATGTCACTCGAAGCGTTGGCCGCAAGCATGGCGAATCCGGGCCTCATCTACGACTTCTGGAACAATTTCGATCCGCGCCGGCTCGAATTGCCCGCGAATCGCGCTTACGTGCCGCTGGGCGGATACGGCGTGGCGGCGGGCCTGGCGTGAGCAAACGCTATCTCGTCACCGGCGGCACCGGGTTCATCGGCGCCGCCGCCGTGCGCCGGCTGCTCAAGGACGGGCATTCGGTGCGCGTGATCGACGACAATTCGCGCGGGCATCCGCGCCGCCTGGCCGATGTCGCCGGCGGGTTCGAGATGATCGCGGGCGACGTGCGCGACGAGACGGCCGTCTTGCGCGCCGCCAAGGGTTGCGACGGCGTGCTGCATCTGGCCGCGGTCAACGGCACGGAATTCTTCTATTCCAAGCCCGAGCTGGTGCTCGACGTGGGCGTGCGCGGCATGCTGTCCGTCGTCGCCGCGTGCCGCGCCAACGGCATCGGCGATCTGGTCGTGGCGTCGAGCTCGGAGGTCTACCAGAGCCCGCCGCGCGTGCCGACTTCCGAGGACGCGCCGATGGCCATCCCCGATCCGGCCAACCCACGCTACTCCTATGCCGGCTCCAAGATTCTCACCGAACTCGTGGCGCTCAATTACGGCCGCACGGGGTTTTCGCGCGTGGCGGTGTTCCGGCCGCACAACGTCTACGGCCCCGATATGGGCTGGGAACACGTGATCCCGCAGTTCGCGGTCCGCGCGAAAAGACTGGCGGACGCCGCGCCGCGCGGCACGCTGCGCTTTCCTTTGCAAGGCGGGGGCGCGCAGAAACGCGCGTTCAACCATATCGACGATTTCGTCGACGGCTTGGCGCTCGTGCTCGCCCATGGCGCGCATCTGACGATCTACCATATCGGCACGCCCGAGGAGACGGCGATGGCCGATCTGGCGCGCCTGGTCGCCAAGCGGCTGGGCCGCGACATCGACATCGACGCGGGCCCAGAGCCCGCGGGCTCGACCCAGCGCCGCTGCCCGGATATTTCCCGTCTCGCGGCGCTCGGCTACGCGCCCAAGATCGCGCTCGCCGACGGACTCGGCCCCGTCGTCGATTGGTACGCGGCGAACGCCGCACTCGCGCCGAACTGAACCGGAGCCATCGCATGTCCGCTACCTCCAAGCCGATTTCCGCCTGCCAAGTCTGCGGCGGGGCGCATCTCGAATCGGTGCTGTTCGTCGGCTACATCCCGCCCGTGAACACCATGCCGCCGATCGGCAAGGCGGCGGCCGAACAGCCGGCCTATCCTTTGGAGATGCTGCGCTGCCGGGATTGCGGCCTGGTGCAGATCGGCCTCGAGGTCGATCAGACGGTGCTGTTCCCGTATTCGTACCCCTACCTGTCGGGCTCGACGCGCATCTTGCGCGACAATTTCGCCGAGCTGGCGCGCGAGGCGGGTCCGGCCGCCGGTTTGAAGCCGGGCGATTTCGTGGTCGATATCGGCTCGAACGACGGCACGCTGCTGGCCCCCTTCAAGGAGCTCGGTTACCGCGTGCTCGGCGTCGAGCCGAGCCGCGCCTCGGAGGTCGCGCGGTCGCGCGGCATCGACACGCTGACCGGTTATTTCAACAAGGCGACGGCGGCCGAGGTGAAGGCCAAGCACGGCCGCGCGAAGACGATCACCGCGGCCAACGTGTTCGCGCATATCGGCTCGATCCATCCGGTGGTCGAAGCCCTGGTCGACTTGCTCGACGCGGACGGGACCTTCGTCTCCGAGTCGCACTATCTGCTCGATTTGGTCGAGACGCTGCAATACGACACGATCTATCACGAGCATTTGCGCTACTACGCGCTCGGCAGCCTGTCGAAGTTGCTGGCCGATCACGGTCTCGAACCGTACCGCGTCAAGCGCATTCCCACCCATGGCGGCTCGATCCGCGTCTACGCCGCGCGCAAAGGAACCAAGCCGATCGACGCGTCGGTGGCCGAGCGTCTCGCGCACGAGGCGAGCTTCGGGATAACCGACGGCAGCGCGCTCGCCAGCTTCCGCAAGCGCGTGGTGCAATCCAAACTCGACTTGATGGCGCTGCTGGCGCCGTTGCGCCAAGCGGGTGCGCGCATCTACGGCATCGGCGCGCCGAGCCGCGCCTCGACGCTGCTCAACTACGTGGGTGCCGACGACGGCATCGTCGATTGCGTGCTGGAGATCTCGACCTCGCACAAACTCGACAAATACATGCCCGGTACGCGCATCCCGGTGCTCGACGAGAAGAAGCTGTTCGAGGACCAGCCCGAATACGCGCTGCTGCTGTCCTGGCATATCGCCGACGAGCTCGCGGCACTCCTGCGGCGCAAGGGCTTCAAGGGCAAGTTCATCTCGCCCTTGCCGAGCCCCCGCGTGATCGAACTCTGAGGCGGAATCGCGCATTGCGCATCCTTTGGCTCGCTTCGGTCGCGCCCGATTTCGGGCACGCGCGCGCCGCGAACACGGTGCTCGCATGCCTGATCGAAGCGCAAGCGCGGGCCGGGCATGCGGTCGGCTGGGCGACGCTCGAAGCGGGCGCGCCCGCACCCGAAGCGAGCCGCGCGCGGCTCGCGGCGATGGGCGCGGCGGATCTGGGCGCGTTCGACGATTTGCTCGCCCCGCGGGCCGGCGCGAAAAGCCGGCCGGCGCGGTGGATCGGATATTTGCGCGCCCTGGCGGGCTTCGGCGCCGACGACGGCGCGCCGAGGTTTTCGGACCCGCGCCAGGCCGTCGCGCGCATCGCCGGATTCCGGCCCGACGCGATCGTGCTGTTTTGGGACACCAAGTTCGAGTTCCTGCTGCCCCGGCTCGGCGGGTTCCGCACCTTGGGCTATCTCGCGCGCCCGCCGCTGGCCGCGCCCGCCGCGCGCCTCGAAGCCATGCCGCGCAAAGATTGGCGCTGGCGGCTGACGCGCGCCTTGATGCGCAAGGCCGAAGCGCGGCATTTCGCGCGCCTGCGCAAGCTTGGTGCCGCGACCGATATCTGCGCGCTCGACGCGGCCGAATACTCGGCCAAGGGCGTCGCGTCGCGCTACGTGCCGAACACCTGGCCCGACGTCTTCGGAGCGGATTGGGCGGCCAAGCGCGCGGCCGCCGAAGCGGGACGGCAGGGGCTCGAAATTCTGGGCAATATCGGCGGGCTCGACGCGACCGGGAATCGCTTCGGCCTTTCCTATCTCGCCGCCGAGGTGCTGCCCGCACTCGAACGTCTCGGCCTGGACGAGCCGTGGCGGATCAATGTCTGCGGGCGCGGAAAGCTGCCCGAGGATCTCGCCCGGCGCCTCGCCCATCCGCGCATCGTCTTGCGCGGCTTCGTGCCCGACATCGACGAAGAGATGCTCGCCAATCGGATCTTCCTGCTGTGCAACAACGCCGGGCCTTACACGGGCGGCTACACGCGCGCGATCTACGCGCTGACGGCGGGCGCCACGCTGGTCGCGCATCGGCGCCTCGCCGACTCCATGCCCGAACTGCGCGACGGCGAGAATTGCCTGCTCGGCGACGACGGCAAATCGATCGCCGCCCACGTGGCGCGCGCGTCGCGCGACGCGGATTTGCGTCGGCGCCTGGCCGAAGCGGGGCGCGCCACCTACGCGAAGCGTTTCGCGCCCGACGCGGTCGCCGCCGATTTGATGGCCGCCGCATGATCTCTCTCGCCATCGCCGGCATCGACAAGGATCTGATCGACGCGCTGCGCGGCGATCCGCGCTACCGGATCGTGGCGGTGTTCGATCCCGCCCCCGTCGCCAGCGCTTGCGAGATCCCCGTGCTGGGCGGCGACGAGGCCTTCGCCGCCTGGGCGCGCGCGCATCCCGACGCGCGCTATGCGATGGCCGTGGACGTGCCGGCGATCCGCCGCCGCTTGGTCGAGCGGGAATACGCCGGCGCCGAGCCCGCCACGATCGTCTGCGCGGGTGCGCGCGTGGCGCCGGACGCGTCGCTCGGGCGCGGGACCATCGTCCAGCGCGGCGCGTACGTCTCGTCCGGCGCGCGCGTCGGCGCGTTCTGCAAGCTCAACGTCGATGCCGCCGTGCACCACGATTGCGCGGTGGGCGATTTCGCGACGTTGGCGCCCGGTTGCCGGTTGCTCGGCAACGTTCGCGTCGGCACGGGCGCCTATATTGGGGCGTCCGCCACGGTATTGCCGCGCGTGGACGTGGGTGCGGGCGCGCGCGTCGGCGCGGGCGCGGTCGTCGTGCGCGACGCGCCGGACGGCGCGACGCTCGCGGGCGTTCCGGCGCGGATCATGGGAGACGAGAATGCGCGCTGAAGACAAGATCGAGTGGTTCGGCCCGCAATTGGCGGGGGACGAGCTGGCGCGCCTGAAGGGCGTTCTGGATTCCAACTACTTGAACGACGGTCCGTTGACGCGCGCGCTCGAAGCGCGCGTGGCGGCGGTCGTAGGGGTACCGCATTGCGTCGCGGTGACCAGCGGGACGGCCGCGATCGCGCTCGCTCTGATGGCCGCCGGCGTGGGTGCGGGAGACGAGGTGCTGGTTCCCGATCTCACTTTCGTGGCGACGGCGAATGCCGTCCGCTTGACGGGCGCCACACCGGTTTTGGTGGACGTTGAGCCCTTGCGCCTTTGCTTGGCGCCCGAGGCGGTGCGCGCGGCCGTCGGCCCCAAGACCCGCGCGATCGTGCCCGTGGACGTGAACGGCCGAGGCGCCGACTACGCGTTTCTCGAACCCTTCTGCGCCGAGCGTGGCTTGGCGCTCATCTGCGATTCGGCCGAGGCTTTGGGCTCGAGGTACCGCGGTCGCGCGCTCGGCGGCTTCGGAAACGCGGGCTGTTTTTCGTTCTCCGCCAACAAAACGATCACCGCGGGCCAAGGAGGCATGATCGCCACGCGCGACGCCAAGCTTCATGCGCGTCTGATCGAACTCAAGGACCAGGGCCGGCCGGTGCGGGGGACCGGGGGCGACGACCTGCATCCCACCGTCGGGTTCAATTTCAAGTTCACGGACTTGCAAGCGGCCGTGTGTCTGGCGCAAATGGACAAGCTCGACGAGCGCCTGGCGATCGCGCGCCGGCGCGACGCTTGGTATCGCGACGCCCTGGGAAATCTGCCGGGCCTGCGATTTCCGGACATGGACGCCGAGCCGGAGGAAGCGCGCCAATGGACCGATGTTCTGGTCGAGGATCGCGCGGCTTTGCGCGCGGCGTTCGACGAGGCCGGCGTCGGCCATCGTGCCTTCTGGCTGCCGCTGCACACCCAAGCCCCGTTCCGCGGCGCGGGACCGTTTCCGACGTCGGCGCGCCTTTCGTCGGCCGGACTCTGGTTGCCTTCGCGCTTCGACCTGACGCAAAGCCAGGTAGAGCGCACGGCCACCGCCGCCCGAAAAGCGTTGAGGCCGTAACTATAGATGATTTATATTTTAAAACAACTTTCTAGAGCGATCGAGCGGCGGCGATTCGCCCAATTGGGAATCGCGGCGGCGCTGACTCTCGCCGCGGCCGCGTGCGAAGCGATCGGCATCGGTCTGGTCTTTTATCTTGTGGCCTCGCTGCAGAACCCCGAAGCGTTCCTGGAGCGACCCGCTGTGGCGACGATCCGCGATGCCCTGGGAATCGCCTCGCCGAGCGGATTTTTGATCGTCATTTGCGCCGGCTTCATTCTGTTGTTCGTGCTCAAGGCCGCGATTTCCGTGACGGCCGGTTGGCTGAAGACGGGATTGCAGTGGGCCATCCATCGCGATTTGACGCGCGCATTGTTCGAAAGCTATCTGTACGGGCCGCTGGCGTTCCATACGCGGAACAATTCCAGTGCCCTGCTGCAGACGGTCACCACCGGCGTTTCGATAACGACCCAAGGCGGTATCGTGGGCGTCACCGAGTTGCTGGGCGACGCGGTTCTACTGATCGCCATCGCCATAGCGATCATGCTCATCCAGCCGGCGATCGGCGGCGGCGCCTTGGCCATCGGCACGGCGATGCTGGTGGCATATTGGCGGTTCGGTCAGACCTATTTCACGCGATGGGGCCGACAAGCGAAAGAGGTCGGCCAGGTTACCGTCAGGGCGACGGTCGAGCCCCTGGTGGGCGTGCGCGCGGTGAAGGCCCTCGGCGCGGAAGCGTTCTTCGCGGAACGGCTGAACGCCAATTTGGCGCGCTATGTCGAGACGCAACGCCGCTTCGCGTTCGTCCAGACGCTGATCCGACCCGCGCTGGAGACGGGAATGGTCTGCGTTCTTATGGGGGCGCTTATTTGGCTGTTCGGCGTCGGCGGTAACTCCGCCGAAGTCCTTCCGACTTTGGCGTTGATTGGCGTGGCTGCCTATCGCGTTATCCCGGCGCTGGCGCGCATCGCGGCGCTGCTCCAATCGCTGCGGTTCGCCGTACCCATGATCGAAGCGGTCTGCGCGGACTTGGAACGCGCGCGCCGGATGCCCGCGACGGGCCGCCGGACGGGGGGCGTGCGGGTCCGCACGAGTCTGCGCCTGAAGGGGGAGACTTTTGCGTACGAGGGCGCGCAGAAACCCGCTCTCACGAACGTCGACGTCGAAGTGCGGATTGGAGAAACGATCGCCCTCGTGGGACGTTCGGGCTCCGGAAAGTCGACTTTGGTCGACCTGCTTTCGGGTTTGATGCCGCCGCAATCCGGCGCGCTGCTGGTCGACGAAAATCCGATCGCCTCCGCCGAGGCCTTCGATCGCGACACGTTCGGCTACGTCCAACAGGATACCTTCCTGATCGACGATACGATCGCCGCGAACGTGACGCTCGGCCGCCGTCCCGAAGACATCGATCGGGATCGCGTCCGCAAGGCGCTCGAGGACGCGGCCTGCGGATCGCTTGTCCAGTCTTTGCCCGATGGGATCGACGCGCCCATCGGCGAGCGCGGCGTCCGGCTTTCCGGCGGTCAGCGCCAACGCTTGGGTATCGCGCGCGCGCTTTACGGCGATCCGGACGTCCTCATATTCGACGAAGCGACCGCTTCGCTCGACAACATCACCGAGGACGAAATCGTCGCGGCGATCGGCCGCCTCAAGCGGCGTCGCGCGGTCGTGATCGTCGCCCATCGTCTGTCCACCGTACGCCACGCCGATCGGGTGATATTCTTGCGCGCCGGCCATGTCTGCGACGTCGGACGCTACGACGAACTGATCGCCCGAAATCCGGACTTCGCCGCGCTAGCCCGCACCGAATCCGGTGCGGAAAGCACCATTGTCTCGAATGGGGTCTAGAATGGACCGGAACGAAGGGCTTGCACCGCTTATGGAGGAGGAAGCCGCCGCGATTCTCGCGGCCGGACGGGTGCCCGGGTGGATGCTCGGCGCCATCAATCCGTGTGAGATCGCGTATTTCCGCGACTTCTCGAAGACGACGAGCCCGCCGCCGACTCGTCCGCCTGGAACGCTTTGCGCGAGGCCGAGCGTCGTCACCTGGTCGCCACGCTCGGCGCGGATCGGGTACGACCGGAATCCACACTCGGCGTTCTGCGTCTGGACGGGCCGGGCCCGCGCGCGCGTCTGCCCGGACTCTACCCCGCGTTCGCATTCCATCAACCGATGGTCCTGTCGGCCCTCTGGCGCGCGGGCCTTCACGGCGCCGCGCGGCGGATGTTCGTCGCCTCGTTCCACGTATTCGGAAACAAATAGATGAAACCATGCCTCGGACTCCGCCTGCCCGACGGACGGCGCGCGATCGACGCGCTCATGGCGCCATTGGAACGCGCCGGGGTCACGCCGCGCGTCGTCGACGTCGGCGCGCGCAACGGCATGTTCCTGTTGCCCCAGGAATACGCCGCGCACGCCGAGCTCGTCGGGTTCGAAGCCAACGCGTCGGAATACGCCAAACTGATCCATGGGACGACCGACACGGCACGCGGCGGATTCCGCGCGGCGCGCTTCGCCCGCGAGGTCTACCACGACTGCGCGGTGTGGGATGCGGACGAGGAGCGTCCGTTCTACGTCACCGCCGGTCCGGGCGCGTGCACGATGATGGGCGCGGCCGTCGAGAACGTGACCACGCGCGTGTTCCAGGATTACGGCCCGAACGACGCGCGGACGGGCAAATCGTTCCACGCTCTGCATAGTCGCGTGACGCGCGAAGAGAACGTCAAGTGCCGCCGGTTGGATTCCATCCTGGATCGCTCGACCACCGTCGACTGCCTGAAGCTGGACGTCGAAGGCGCGGAGCTGCGCGCAATGCGCGGCGCGCAAGCCTTGTTCGACGCCCGCCGGATCCTGTTCGTCTACACCGAATTCGTCTCGTTCCCCTACTACGCCGAGCATCCGGTTTTGGGCGACCAGCACGCGTTCTTGCGCGACAAGGGCCTGCGATTGATCGCGCTGGAGATCGGCCATTCGGGGTACATGCGCGCACCGAGCCGAGTGCCGGCGGACAACGACCGCCGCCTGTTGCATGCCGGCGACGCGGTTTTCGTCCTCGATCCCGACGCCGCCGGAATGGATGCGCTGTCCCGCCATCGACTGGGTCTGATCGCGATAGCGACCGGCTTCAACAGTTTCGGTCTCCAGTTGATGCGGGAGGCCGGACTTGTCGATGGCGCGTGCGTCGATGCGATCGAAACCGCCTTGGTGCGGGTCGGTACGCTTCGCCGACTGCGCAAGGCATGGCAAGACGTTCCGCTCAGAGTCGATGGTCTATTGACGCGCCTTGGATTGCGCGGTTGAGGTTTTCCGACGTCATGACCTTCCCCTTCCTGATCGCCGAGATCGGCTCGGTGCACGACGGCTCGTTCGGCAACGCGCTCAAGCTGATCGAAGCCGCCGCCGCCGCCGGCGCCGACGCGGTCAAGTTCCAGACGCATATCGCTTCGGCCGAGACTCTCCACGACGCGCCGATGCCGCCTTATTTCAAAGGCGAGCCGCGCTTCGAATACTTCGAACGCACCGGCTTCACGCCCGCGCAGTGGCGCGCGCTCAAGGCGGCGTGCGAAGCGGCGCGCGTGACCTTCCTGTCCTCGCCGTTCAGCCTCGAAGCGGTCGATCTTCTCGAAGACGTCGGCGTGGGCGCCTACAAAATTC
>JAMNXK010000167.1 GCA_023653245.1 Tagaea sp. | reverse complement strand
ATGCTCGTTGGACTTGCCGACATCCTGCTGGGGAAGGACGACGACCGGCGTGTCGCCTGCGAGCTCGGCGGCGCGCGCGACGATGCCCTTGCACAGGACCTGGTCCACCGACACGGGCAGATGCGGCCCGTGCTGCTCGACCGCCGAGACCGGCAGCAGCGCCACGGTGCTGGCGGGATCGAGCGCGCGGAAATCCAAGGTCGTCAGATCGAGCCAGTTGCGCCAAGCTTGGGTCATTCGAAAACGCTCCGTCCAAGGGGACCGGTTATATACTGGACGGGCAAGGACCGCGCCAGGAGCCCCATGAAACGTCACAATCCGCCCGAATTGTCCGCCCCCTTCGCGCGCTATTCGCACGCGGTGGAAATCGCCACGCCCGGACGCATGCTCTTCGCTTCGGGCCAGCTCGGCCTCGCCAAAGACGGCACGCTGCCGGAAGATTGCGCGGGCCAGTGCGCCGTGATCTTCCGGCATCTCGACGCGATCCTGGCCGCGGGCGGAATGGGGCGGGGCGACGTCGTGCGCCTGAACGCCTTCGTCACCGCGCGCGAGGAGATGCGCGCCTATATGGACGCGCGCGACGCCTGGCTCGCGGGCGTAGAACCGCCGGCGTCGACATTGGTCATCGTCTCGGGCTTCACGCGGCCCGAGTTCAAGGTCGAGGTCGAGATCGTGGCGGCGAAGGCGCTATAGCCCGCCCTGGACGTTGGCTTGGCTGGACAGCGACACGTCCATGCGCTTGAGCATCTCTTCGCACTGGTCGAAGTTCAGCTTGTTCTGCACGGCACCGATCATGAAGCGGTCGAAAATGCTCGACGCGTGCAGCACCGCCATCGAGCAATAGCCGAGCACCCAATAGCGCCGGTAGACGCCCGCCAGGAATTGGCGGAACGGCTTGGGATCGCCGTCGTTCATGAACTTTCCGTGGCAGAGCGTGTATTCGCCGAAGATCGAGGACACGTTCGACACGATGTTCCGCAGCTTCTTGACGACCTGCTGGCGGAACATGTCCTGCTGTTCCTTGTAGTGCTTGTACTCGCGGATATCGATCGGCACCGCGTCGGGCGAGTTGAGCCAGGCGAGCAGCTTGGCGGTGGACGCCTTGTTGCGGTTGAAGGTGTGCTCGTAGAACGACACGCCCTTCCAGCCTTCGAAAATCTGCTGCGCCTGGTCGCCCGAAATGCCGAACGCCGAGACGAACAATTTCGCCTCAGGCATGGTCGGATCCCACAGCGCCTGCAAGAAGCGCGCGGAGCGCTCGTTGACGTCGGTCGCCGAGGTGAGGCCCAGCGCCTTGGCGACGATCGGGTTCACCTTGCCGGCGATGAGCGTTTTGATGCCGGCTTCTTCGATTTCCGAGATCGAGAAGTAATCCGGGTGGATCTCGGCCAAGTGCTTGGAGAGCGCGCTCTTGAGCAAGAACGGATCGAGCGAGGGGATGGAATCGATCGTGCGCAGGATCTCGACGTCGCGCTCGTAGTTCGACGAAATCTGCTCGATATCCACGCCCACATGATGCTTGAGCAGGTTCTCGAAGTCGCGCTGGCGCAGATAGATCGCATAGCCGCCGGCGGCGACTTCTTCGGAATCGTGGGGCACGTAGATCGCCGTTTCGATCGGCCGGTCCGCCTTGGCGGCGGTATCGGCCACGGCCGGCTGCTTGCCGCCCGGCGGAGCGGCCGGGGTGTCGGCGATCTGTTGATCGAAATTGGGGTATTTGAAGACGATCGTCTTGTTCAGGCTGGGCGAGCGGAACATCGCCTTGTCGCCGGCCGTGCCCTGCATCTTGATCAGGTTCAGCGCCACCGCCGAGCCGCCATGGACGATCTGGTCCAAAATCGGCGACAGCGACTTCTTCTTCTTCGGGTCGGGCTTCTTGGCGGGGGGTGCGGACAAGGCGGTATTCCGATGAACGGGACGGCAAAATTCGCGGCTACCTTAAGCGAGGCTTAGAGACCGCGCAATCTTCGACTTAACGTCCAATATTCAGGCCTTGGAAGCCCGTCTCCAGCGCGGCGTAGTCGACCGCGACCAGCCCGCCGACGAGCAAGGCCGCCGCGATCGCCCAAACCGCGACGAACCAGCGCCAATCGTGCATGTCGTCCTCCATACCCCCGATTTAAGCCGGGGGCGGGCGGTCATGCAGTGACGGCGCTCACACCAAGCCGCCATCGACGATGAAGTTCTGGCCCGAGCAGCCGTCGGAATCGTCGGCGGCGAGGAACAGCGCCATGCGCGCGCAATGGCCGGGATCGAGCCGGTACTTCAAGCATTGCGCTTCGAGGAATTGGCGGTCGGATTCCGGATCGCGCCACAGCTGGGTCTGGCGTTCGGTGACGATCGCCCCCGGCACCAGGCAATTGACCCTGATGTTGCGCGGCCCCAACTCGCGCGCGAGGCTGCGGGTCATGCCGTTGATCGCCGATTTGCTGGTCGTGTAGCCGATGAAGATGTCGCGCCCGCGCATCCAGGAAATCGAGCCCATATTGATGACCGAGCCGCCGCCCGCCTTTTCCATGATCGGCGCCGCCGCGCGCACGGCGAAGAATTGGTGTTTGAGGTTGACCGCCAGGCACTTGTCCCAATACTCGGGCGTGACGTCCTCGAGCTTGTGGCGGTCGTCGCGCGCGGCGTTGTTGAGCAGCGCGCGGATCGGCCCCGCTTCGGACGCGGCGCGTTCGATGGCGGCGGCGTAGCCGGCACTGTCGGTCACGTCGCAAATCTGGAAATGCGGCCGATGCAGGCCTTCGCCCGCCAAGCGCTCGGCGAGCGCCTTGGAGGGCGCCTCGGCGATATCCACGAAGGCGACGCGGGCGCCTTGGCGCGCGAAAGTCTCGACGAACACGGCGCCGATCCCGGTGCCGCCGCCGGATATGAAAACGATGCGGTCCTTCAAGCTCGGATAGAGGGCGTAGGCGGCCATGGTTTTCCCCTGATATCGTTCCCGTCCCCGAGTCCACCCGGAGCCGCCGGATCGTGCCGGAAACCGCCGCCGATTTCATCCCCCGACCTTTGTCGCTCCGTGCGGGCGATCTGGTGCTCGATCTGGTCCCCGGAATCGGCGGGGCGGTCGCGGGCTGGCGCGCGGGCGAGGTCGAGCTTCTGCGGCGCATGGGCGAGCCGGCCCTGGCCGCGCGCGACGTGCGCCAGGCCGGGTGTTTTCCGACGATCCCCTATTCGAACCGGATGCGCGAATGCACGCTGCGCTTCCGGGGCCGTACGCATCGCTTGGCGCCCAATTTCGGTTCGCATCCCCATTCGATCCACGGCAATGCCTGGCAAAGGCCGTGGACGGCGACCGAGTCCGGCGCTTCGTCCGCGACGCTCGTGCTCGAGCACGACGCGGCCGGGTCGCGCGCGGCCGAATGGCCGTTTCCCTATCGCGCCACGCAACGCTTCGCACTCGACGCGAACGGCCTGACGATCGCGCTGGAATTGGTCAATACGGGCGACGCGCCCGCGCCGGCGGGCATGGGCTTGCATCCCTATTTCCCGCGCGCGGCGAATACCCGCCTGACCGCTTCGGCCGCCGGCTTCTGGCGCAACGACGACGCGATGATGCCTTTCGCCTTCGAGCCCGTGCCGCCCGCCTGGAATTTCGCCGAGGGCAAGCTCGTCGCGCCGCTCGCGATCGACAATTGTTTCGCGGGCTGGGGCGGAAGCGCGCGGCTCGAATTCCCCGAGCTCGGCCGCACGGTGACGATCTCGGCCGATCCGGTGTTCGGGCACGCGGTGATTTTCGTGCCGCCGGGAAAGCCGTTCTTCTGCGTCGAGCCGGTGACCAACGCCAATGACGGCATGAACCGGCTCGACAAAGGCGCTTCGGACACCGGCGTGTGGGTGCTCGATCCCGGCCAATCCCTGGCCGGGCAGGTGCGTTTCGAAGTGGAGAAAATGTGATGGAACGGATTCCGGGGATCGAAGGCGGCGTGCTCGAATGCGCGATCTGGGACGCGAAGGATCGCGCTTTGTGGTTCGTCGATATCCCCGGCGCCAAGCTCTATCGCCACGATCCCGTCTCCGGCGCCACGCGCCATTGGACGATGCCCCAGGCCGTCGGCTGTTTCGCGCTGCGCGAGAAGGGCGGGGCGATCGTCGCCTTGCGCGACGGATTCCACGAATTCGATTTCGACACGGGGCGGACCGTCCTGGTCTGGAAGGGCGATTGGGATCCCGCGACGACGCGCTTCAACGACGGGCGCTGCGACGCGCGCGGGCGCTTTTACGCCGGCACGATGTTCGAGCCGCGCACGCGCGCGGGCGGGGCGCTGTACCGGCTCGATCCGGACATGACGGTGACCAAAGTGGTCGACGGCACGACCGTCTCCAACGGTTTGGGTTTCGCGCCCGACGGGACCCGCGCCTATTTCGCGGACTCGCCGACGCACACGGTGAAGATCTACGACGTCGCCGCCGACGGGTCGTTCGCGAACGGCCGCGCGTTCGTGAAATACGGGCCCGGCCAAGGACGGCCCGATGGCGGCGCCGTCGACGCCGAGGGCCATTATTGGTCGGCGGCGGTGGATGGCGGCAAGGTTCTGCGCTGGCGGCCCGACGGCACGCTCGAGCGCGAGATCCCCGTGCCGACGCCATGGCCGACGATGGTCTGCCTGGGCGGGGCCGACCTCAAGACGCTGTTCGTCACCAGCTTGCGCGCCAATCGCACGCCCGAGCAGCTCGCGCAATTCCCGGATTCGGGCGGGCTGTTCAAGCTGCGCGTCGACGTGCCGGGCCGGCCCGAGCCGAGATTCGCCGGATGACGGCGCCGCTGTTCGACGCGCATCTGCACATCGTCGATCCGCGCTTTCCGCTGGTCGCCAATGACGGCTATCTGCCGCCTTCCTATGTCGCGCAAGACTATCTCGCCGCCGTCGCGCCCTTGGGCGTGGCCGGCGGCGCCGTGGTCTCGGGCTCGTTCCAGGCTTTCGATCAGGAATATCTGCTCGCCGCGTTGACGGCGCTGGGCCCCGGCTTCATGGGCGTGACGCAGCTGCCTTACTCGGCGCTCGACCACGAAATCCTGGCGCTCGACCGCGCCGGCGTGCGCGCGGTGCGCTTCAACGTCTATCGCGGCGGGTCGGAGAGCTTCGACCGGATCGAGAGCTTCGCCAAGCGCATCCATCGCCTGTGCGGCTGGCATGTCGAGCTCTACGCCGATCTCGCCAAGCTCGATGCCGGCGAAATCGCCACGCTCGCGCGATTGCCGAAGCTCGCGATCGACCATCTGGGCATGAGCGAGGCGGGCTTGCCGCATCTGGTCGAGTTGGCGCGCGCAGGGGCGAAGGTGAAGGCGACCGGCTTCGGGCGCGTGCTGCTCGATCCCGCCAAGGCGATGGAGAAGATCGCAGCGGCCAACGCGGACGCGCTGATGTTCGGCACCGATCTGCCCTCGACGCGCGCGCGTCGGCCCTTCGAGCCCGCCGATATCGAGCTGGTCGAAGGCACGTTGGGCCCGTCGCTCGCGCGCAAGGCGCTGCACGACACCGCGCGCGCGTTCTACGCCCCGCGTCGGTAAGAATTTTATTTGCCTAAATCATCTCGCTTCCGGCTTGAATCGGAACCTCCGCGCGCGTATATTGTGAAGGCCGTCGAAGTTTCGCTTCGCCGCGGCACACGAACCACGGCCGCGCGCGCTTGTGCTTGAGATGCCCCATAAGCGTGCGCGT
>JAMNXK010000166.1 GCA_023653245.1 Tagaea sp. | reverse complement strand
TCGGCATGAACACCGATCACACGCTCGAAGAGGTGGGCCAGCAATTCAACGTGACGCGCGAGCGCATCCGCCAGATCGAAGCCAAGGCGCTGCGCAAGCTCAAGCACCCCAGCCGCTCGCGCAAACTCCGCTCGTTCCTGGATACTTGAAGGGCAAGCCGGGGTTTCGCCCGCTTCCGTCGGCCTCGTGCGCGAGCGGACGAAGGCCGCGCGCGACCCGAGGACCTCGTCAAGAAACGTCGCGCCGAGGCGCGGCTTGTTCTCCACGAGATTCCCGGGTCTCGCTTCGCTCGCCCGGGAATGACGGATCGAGGGGCCCGGGGCGATCCGGTTGGCGCCAGTCCCCGTCCTGCGCTAAACCGGTTCCCGCCGGTTCCGGGGGCCCGTAGTTCAGCGGTCAGAACGCGCCGCTCATAACGGTGTTGTCGCAGGTTCGAATCCTGCCGGGCCCACCGGGGCCGCGACAAACATTTGGGGGAGACGCGCCATGTGGCAGCAGACCGAAACCTATCCCGATCCCGCCGTGCGGGTGCTCGATCCGCAGGGCGTGGGCCTCGTGCCGTTCAACGCCGCCGTCGAGCGGCTTTACCATGGCACGCGCTGGTCCGAGGGGCCGGTGTGGTTCGGCGACGGGCGCTATCTGCTCTGGAGCGACATTCCCAACGACCGCATCCTGCGCTGGGACGAAACCTCGGGTGCCGTCTCGGAATTCCGCAAGCCGTCCAACAACGCCAACGGCAATACCCGCGACCGCCAGGGCCGTCTCGTGACCTGCGAGCATCTCGGCCGCCGCGTCACGCGCACCGAATACGACGGCTCGATCACCGTGTTGATCGACCGCTTCGACGGCAAGCGCCTCAATTCGCCCAACGACGTCGTGGTCAAATCCGACGGCTCGATCTGGTTCTCCGACCCCGCCTTCGGGATCATGTTCGACTACGAGGGGACCCGCGCCGAGAGCGAATTGCCGATGGCCTTCTACCGGCTCGATCCGGCGACGGGCAAGGCGAGCGTCGTCGCCGACGGCATCGACGGGCCCAACGGCCTGTGTTTCTCGCCCGACGAAAGCAAGCTCTACGTCGTCGAATCGGCGTCGCGGCCGCGCCGGACCTGGGTGTTCGACGTCGACGGCGACAAGCTCAAGAACAAGCGGCCTTTCGCCGATTGCGGCCCCGGCGGCTCTCCCGACGGCTGGCGCGTGGACGAGCGCGGCAATGTCTGGGCGGGCTGGGGGATGGAGCCGGGGCTTAACGGCGTGCGCGTCTTCGCGCCCGACGGCACGCCGATCCTGCATATCGACCTGCCCGAGCGCTGCGCCAATCTGTGTTTCGGCGGCAAGGCCAAGAACCGCCTGTTCATGGCCGCGAGCCAGTCGCTCTATTCGCTCTACACCAACATCCGGGCGGGCATATAGGGCATCGACATCCGGAAGACGAAGGCGAGCACCCAGCACACGCACGCCGCGCCCGCGGCGTACACCGCGAAGCGGCGATAGGTGTCGCGCAGCACGTTGGCGAACACGCCTTGCGCGCGGTGCGCGGGCAGGTCGTGGCGCTTGTCGAGCAGGATCCAGGTCTCGGTGCGGCGGAAATCCTGGCGATGGGCCATCGCCGCGCGCAAGGTCAAGATCGCGGCCAGCATCGTGGTGAGGATCGCACCGCTCTTGAAGGCGAGGAACGGCCAGGCGATCAGCCCCGACATCACGGTGCAGACGCCCAGCATGAAAAACAGGAACGCCCGGCCGATCGACACGAGCGCCGCTCCGCGTATGCGCTGAAGATCGTCCATCGCTGCGGCTCCCGCGCGGCGTCACGATCCGGAAACGCTACACCGGGCGCGCGCGGCGCGGCAAGGGGGCTACCAATTTCCGGTCAGACGCAGCAAAGCGGGCGTCGTGCACAGGATCGTACCGAGGATCCAGACCACCATCGAGCGCTCGCTGGGCTCGCGCTGCCCGGTGAAACTCTCCCAAATCGCGCAGAAAATCCCGCCCGTCAGCAGCGTCCCCATCGCCAGGATGAACGAGCCGCCGTAGAACAGCCATTCGCGCGTCAGCGGGATGATATCCGGCATGAAGAAGGGCAGGAAAATCATCACCCAAGGCAGCCAGGGCGACATCAACCCATTGAACAGGCTGATGGCGAGCGCGATGGCGAAGTAATGGCGCACGTCCATGGCGTTCAGCCCCCCGCCGGCATGACGCTGGGGGCGAGGCCCATGTTCTGCAGCGCGATGGCACCGATCAGGCGGAACAGCGTGAGCCAATAGAACGCCACCAAGGGCATCCACAGTCCGCGCACATAGGACGGCGTCCAATAGCGGCACAGACGGATCGCCCAATCGGTGAGCAGCACGAAGAAGCGCCAAATGTAGTTGGACGAGTTGGCCGGCACGATGAAGCCGAGCGCGAAGCGGCCGATGCAGGTGTATTGCACGATCGCCACGCCGTAGATGAAGGCGAAGAAAACCGGCGCGTCGAGAATGATGTTGGGCTGACCGCTCATGGGCGCTTTCTAGCCGGAAAAACGCGCCGCCACAAAAGGAAAGGGCGGGGTCTTGCGACCCCGCCCTTCGACCGTCCGCCCGAAGGCGGGTTGGATCAATGCGCCGGCGCTTCGCCCGACGCCATCCGCACTTCCCCGGTGGGGATACGGATCGAGTCGATGAAGTCCTGCATTTCCTTGGGCGGCGGCGTGGTGAACTTCGAGACCACGATCGTCGTCAGGAACGAGATCGGGATACCGAACAGTCCGACCGAGATCGAGCTGATGCCCCAGAAGTTGGACACCTGCCGACCGCGCAACGTGGAGACGCCCGAGCCGCCGGCGATCGTGTCCAGCCAGGCCTTGAGTTGGGGCCCGTTGAACTCCGACATCAGCAGCAGGAACATGCACACGCCGAAGCCGGCGAGCATGCCCGCGACCGCGCCGGTCGTGGTCGTGCCCTTCCACCAGACGCCGAGCACCAGACCCGCGAACAGGCCCGAAGCGGCGATGGAGAAGGCCCACGCGACCAGGAACAGGATGTCCGCCCCGAGCTGGCCAGCGACCCAAGCGCCCAAGAGCGCCAGGACGACGAGCAGCACGCGGGAGATGAGCATCCGCCGGGCCGTGTCGGCTTTCGGGTCGATCATCTTGTAGTAGATGTCGTGGGACATCGCGTTGGACATCGCCAGCAGCAAGCCGTCGGCGGTGGACAGCGCGGCGGCGAGACCGCCGGCGGCCACCAGGCCCGCGATGACGTAGGGCAGACCGGCGATTTCCGGCGTCGCCAGCACGATCGCGTCTTGCAGGATGCGGAACTCCGCAAGCTGCAAGATGCCGTCGCGGTTGGCGTCGTTCACCACCACCAGACCCACCTTGCCCCATTCCGCGACCCAGGCCGGCAGATTCGCGATCGGTTGGCCGATCACGTTCTGGTAGAC
The DNA here is from genome assembly GCA_023653245.1 of Tagaea sp. The sequence goes on along the minus strand of JAMNXK010000166.1, from coordinate 2,258 downwards.
CTCGAGCTTGGCGAACACGGCGTAGGCGGGGGCCGTGAAGTACAGCAGGTAGATGAAGAAGATCGACCAGCCGACCGACTGACGCGCTTCACGCACGGTGGGCGTGGTGAAGTAGCGCATCAGGATGTGCGGCAAGGACGCCGTGCCGACCATCAAGCAGAAGGTCAGCGCCAGGAAGTTCAGCATCCGCAAGAACTCGAACTCGCCCCGCGCGTTGGAGAACGGGGTGACGTGCGAGTTGAGGATGCCGAGCGTCTTTTCGAGGGCTTCGATCTTCTCGACCGCCTGACCGTACATGATCTGCGGCACGGGAACGCCCGTCAGCTGCGCCGACAGGATCGTCACCGGGATCATGTACGCGATGATCAAGATGATGTACTGCGCGACCTGCGTCCAGGTGACCGCCTTCATGCCGCCCATCATCGAGCACACGAGGATGCCCACGAGGCCGGCGAAGACGGCGATTTCGAACGCGATACCCAGGAAGCGCGAGGCGATGATGCCCACGCCCACGAGCTGCGCCACCATGTACACGAACGAGGCGGTGATCAGCACCAGCACCGCCACCAAGCGGGCGAAGTTGCCGCCGTAACGCGCGCCGAAGAAGTCCGGCACGGTGTACTGGCCGAACTTGCGCAAGTACGGCGCCATCAGCACGGCCACGAGGACGTAGCCGCCCGTCCAGCCGATGATGAAGGCGTGGCTGTCGAACCCGCCGAGATAGAGCGAGCCGGCCATGCCGATGAACGACGCCGCGGACATCCAGTCCGACGCCGTCGCCATGCCGTTGTAGAACGCCGGGACCGAGCGGCCCGCGACGTAATACTCGGTCAGCTGGCCCGTGCGCGACAGGATGCCGATGACGGCGTAAACCGACAGGGTCCCGAACACGTACATGTAACCCAAGAAGCGGTTGGGCACGCCCAACTGCTCCAGAATTCCGATCATGACGGTGAACCCGAGGAACACGCCGGTATAGACCGCATAGATCCGACCGAGGTTCTGCAGGAATCCGCCTTCCATTTTGACGACCATGGTGCGCGCTCCTTATTCTTCCGCCACGCCGAACTCTTGGTCGATCGCTTCCTGGGCGGACCCATAATAGAAGCAGATCGCCACGTAGCCGGTGATCGAACCCTGGGCCACGAACCAGAACCCGAGCGGGAAGCCCAGGATGTGAATCGCGTTGAGCTCGCGGGCGAAAATGTGGATGACGAAGCTCAAGAAAAACCAAATCGCAAGCATCGTCCACATAAGCGTGGACGTCTTGGCCCAGTGGGCTTTGGCCTCTTCCTGAGTTAGCCGCTTGGCAGCCATGGGGGACCTCTCGGTTCTAGGCGGTTGAAGATGCCGTTGTCCGGCACCCGGTTGTTTGCCGCGCCTTACGATCCCATCGATGCCCTATCGACGAACGGAATCGGAGCTCGGACGTAAAGTCGATCCAGTGGGAGATCGGTTTGGGGCATCCTCCGGACAGTGACGACTTGCGTGTCGGTCTTGTTCTGCAAGCTCTTGGCCGTGTATCACGGGGCTCGGAATTCGCGCAAGTCGAATAGATGGGGAGACATATGGGTTTAGCAAGCGGGTTTGGAGAATTCCTACGCGATTACCTGCGGCGATGGCGCGCTGCCCCTATTTCATCCATTCCGGACTTGAAATTGTTCGCATACGAACGGGCTTCGCTGCTGTCGCAGCGCGCGTCCCACGAGTTTTGCCGCAACGCACTCGGATTTTACGGGCAGCTGGCTTTCCACGACGACCGATTCCACGACGCGATGCGGGTGTGCCGCTGGGAGTCGTTCGTCGCCGTCCTGGCGGACATGCTGCTGGTGATCGAGGGCGAGTTGCGGCGCGAGGGCACGGTCGGCGATCGGGCGCTGGTGCCGGGCTTGGTCGGGATTTGTCGTGCGATCATGGCCGAACAGGAGCTGCCGGCCTATCGGACCGATGGCTGGGAGAAGGATATCGCCCTGTTCGAAGCGCGGCTGATTGCCGCCATCGACGCGCCGCCGCGGCCCGCGCAAAAGATCGCCATCCGCTCGGCCAAGCGCATGTTCGAGACGATCCCGATCCAGATCGGCATCAAGACCGAAACCAAGGACGGCGCGTTGACCGGGGCCGACGCGGCCGACTACCAAGCCGTGTCCGGTGCCGTGAAATTCGGCATGGTCGCCTTCCTCCAGGATCTGCGCCGGCGTATCCGCGTGCCCGAACTGCGCGCGGCGCTGGCGGCCGCCGGCTGAACTGCGGCGATCGGC
>JAMNXK010000165.1 GCA_023653245.1 Tagaea sp. | reverse complement strand
TTCCCCGCGATCGATCCCATCGCCATCGAGATCGGACCGATCGCCATCCGCTGGTACGCGCTCGCCTATATCGCGGGCATTCTCGGCGGCTGGCGTTATGCGAGCGCGCTGAACGCCGGCGCCTGGCCGCTCGTGGCCAAAGAGAAGCTCGACGATTTCGTCGTCTGGGCGACGATGGGGATCATCCTGGGCGGGCGGCTGGGCTATGTGCTGTTCTACAAGCCCGGCTACTACCTCGAAGTACCGCTCGAAGCTTTGTATCTGTGGCGCGGCGGGATGAGTTTCCATGGCGGCGCGCTCGGCGTGATTCTCGCCATCGTGTGGTTCGCGCGCAAGGAAGGCGTGTCGCTCTTTCGCTTGGGCGATCTGGTCACGCAAGTCGTGCCGATCGGGTTGTTCTTCGGGCGCATCGCGAATTTCATCAATGGCGAGCTCTATGGCCGCGTGTCGGACGTTTCGTGGGCGATGGTCTTCCCGCATGGCGGACCGCTGCCGCGCCACCCGAGCCAGCTCTACCAGGCCTTCCTCGAAGGCATCGCGTTGTTCGCCGTGCTGGCGATCGTGTCGCGCACCGGCGTCGCGCGCGCGCGCCCCGGCTTCGTGTCGGGCGCGTTTCTCGCGGGCTATGGCGTGGCGCGGGTGATCGGCGAGCTGTTCCGCGAGCCCGACGCGCATCTGGGCTTTCTGTTCGGGGGCTTGACCATGGGCATGCTGCTGTCGCTGCCGATGCTCGCGGCCGGCGCTTGGCTGATGGCGCGCAAGCCCGCGTGAGCGCTTTCGCCGCCCGCCTGGCCGCGCGCTGCCCGATGACCGTGCACGATTGGATGGAAGCCTGTCTTTCCGATCCCGCGCACGGCTATTACCGCAAGGGCGCGCGCGTGGGGCGCGGCGGCGATTTCGTCACCGCCCCGGAGATATCGCAGATCTTCGGCGAGCTGCTCGGGCTCTTCCTCGCCCAAGCCTGGCTCGATCAAGGCAAGCCCGCGGACGCAATGCTCGCCGAACTCGGGCCGGGCCGCGGCACGCTGATGGACGACGCCGCGCGCGCCTTCGAGAAAGCGGCGAAAACGCGGTTGCCGATCCATCTGGTCGAGATCAACCAAACCCTGCGCCGCGAACAAGCAGCCAAGCTCGGCCCCCGCGCGCCGGTGTGGCACGAACGCGCCGACGATCTGCCCGCCGCGCCGTTGTTCGTGCTCGCCAACGAATTCTTCGACGCGCTGCCGATCCGCCAATTCCGGCGCGCGGGCGGCGTTTGGCGCGAGCGCGTCGTGACGCCGGACTTCGCCTTCGCCGACGGCGCGGAGATCTCCGCACCCGTGACGCACGCCGTGCCGGAGGATGCGATCGTCGAGACCCGTCCGCACGCCCTTGCGATCGCCCGCCAGCTGGGCGAACGCATCGCGCGAAGCGGCGGGGCGGCGCTGATCGTCGATTACGGCTCGCCGGTCTCGGGCTGGGGCGACACGCTGCAAGCCGTGCGCGGGCATGCGATGGTTTCGGTGTTCGACACGCCGGGCGAAACCGACCTGACCGCGCAGGTCGATTTCCAAGCGCTGGCGCAAGCGGCCGAAGCGGGCGGCTGTGCGGCGCATGGCGCGGCCGCGCAAGGCGATGTGCTGCGCCGGCTGGGGGCCCATGCGCGCGCCGCGTCGCTGATCGCCGCCAATCCGGGCAAACGCGCGGAAATCGAGCGCGGTCTCGCGCGCTTGATCGAGCCGCGGGAAATGGGCAGGGTGTTCCGCGTTTTGGCGCTGCTGCCCAAGGGCCTGGTGCCGCCGATTCCGATGGACGGATACTGAGCCCATGGCCGCGATCACGATCGGCGCGTTCAACGATATCGAGTTCGTGCGCCATGCTTTCTTCACCCGCGAGGGCGGGGTGAGCGAGGGCATCTACGCCTCGCTCAATTGCGGGCTCGGCTCGGGCGACGCGGCCGACGCCGTGCGCGAGAATCGCGGCCGCGCGATGGCGACGTTCGATCTGGCGCCCGAGACGCTGACCACGCTCTATCAGGTCCACGGCAAGTCGGTGATCGAGCTCGACGCGGCCTTGCCCGACGGCACGCGGCCGCAAGCCGACGCGCTGGTGACCAAAACGCCGGGCGTGGCGCTGGGCGTGCTCGCGGCCGATTGCGCGCCGGTGCTGTTCTGCGATCCCAAAGCGCGCGTGATCGGGGCGGCGCATGCCGGCTGGAAGGGCGCGTTGGGCGGGGTGCTGGAAGCCACGGTCCAGGCGATGGCCCGGCTCGGCGCCGAGCCCGCGTCGATCCGCGCCGGAATCGGGCCGTGCATCGCGCAGCGCAGCTACGAGGTCGGCCCCGAATTCCCCGCGCCGTTCGTCGCCGAGGACGAGGCGCATGCGCGCTTCTTCGCGCCGTCGCGCAAAGCGGGCCATCTGATGTTCGATCTGCGCGGCTTCGTGGGCGAGCGCTTGCGCCGCGCGGGCTGCGGCGAGATCCATGCTTTGCCCAACGACACCTGCGCCGAGTCCGCGCGCTTCTTTTCCTATCGCCGCGCTTGTTTGACGGGCGAAAAGGATTACGGGCGCGGCCTGTCGGCGATAGCACTGGCCGAATGATCCGCGCGGCGCTCCTGTTCGTGTGCCTGGCGCTGGCCGCGTGCGGGCCGATCCCGCGCCCCTTCCAGCCCGACGAAAAGGACGCGCGCGCCAATCCGCTCTTGCGTTTGACCGATCAAGGCGGCGTGGTCGTGCCGCCGGTCGCGGGCTTGCCCGAGGGCGAAGGCCGCGCGCTCGCCGAAGCGATCGCCGAAGCCTTGCGCGGCCACGACATCCCGGCCAACACGCGCGCGGGCAATCGCGAGAGTCTGATCCTGGATCTGCGCGCGGCCCCCGAGCCGGGCGGGCGCGTGGGCGTCGACGCGCAACTCGTCGATCCGCAAGGCGTGGCGCTCCAGGAAGGCCGGCATGTCGACGTGGCGCCGCGCGAGCGCGAGACTGCGGCCGAATGGGCCGGGCTCGCCAAGCGCGTCGCGGCGGCGGTCGCGGCCGCGATCAAGCCCGAAACGCTCGCCCAGCGCGACAAGCTGCCCGTGCGGCTCGCGATTCCGAAGGGCGCGCCGGGCGATGGCGGGATCGCGCTGATGCGCGCGCTCGCTTTCCATCTCGAGCGCATGGGCGTGCGCCTGACCGACGACGCCAACGCGCCGGCCTTGGGCGTGACCGGCGATGTGGGCATCGGGCCCGCGCCGATGATCCAGGGGGCGGAAGCGCGGCGGGTGAGCGTGGTCTGGCGCGTCGCCGATCCCGCAGGCGGCGAGCTGGGCCGCATCGACATGGCCAACGCCGTGCCCTTGCGCGCGGTCGATCGGCAATGGGCCGAGCTGTCCTTCGAGATCGCGGCCGCCTCGGCCGAGGCGATCCGCGAACTCGTGGAACGTTTCCGCGCGGCGCCGGCGCGTTGACTTCGCCCCCGCGCCCCCCACCTTATGGGGGACCTTCCACGGAGGCTCCGATGGCCGCCAAGCGTAAACCCGACGCCGAGATCGCCGACCCCGCCGAGAAAGCGCTCGACGCCGCCTTGCGCCTGGCCGCGAGCCGCAAATGGTCGGAGATCGCTTTGCCCGACATCGCCGCCGAAGCGGGATTGAGCCTGGGCGAGATGCTGCGCGTCGCCCCGTCGAAAGCCGCCTTGCTGGCCGCCTTCGGCCGGCGCGTCGACGCCGCCATGTTCGCCCGGCCGGTCGAAGACGAAGGCTCGGTGAAGGACAAGCTTTTCGACCTGCTGATGCGGCGCTTCGACGCGCTCGGGCCGCACAAGGCGGCGGTGAAAAACATCCTGGCCGATTTGCCGCGCGATCCGGCGGCGGCGTTGTGCGCGGCGCCGAGCCTGTTGCGGGCGATGCGGTGGACCGCCGAAGCCGCCGGAATCAAGACCACCGGACCGCTTGCTCCGTTCAAGATCAATGCCCTGGCGATCGCGTATGTGGATACCTTGCGCGTCTGGCTGCAAGACGACAGCGCAGATGCAGCAAAAACCATGTCGCGTCTGGACAAGACCCTGGATCGGTTGTCAGCGCTAGCATCGAGTTTTCCGAGCTTTCGGAAGGGTAAACCGGCTTCCGAAAGAGCATAGGAAGACTTGCTGCAGCGCACAAAATCTGCTTGACTCCACGGCTTTCGGCGCGTAAGACGCGGGCAGCATGGGCATCGCCCATAAGGCTCCCGGGTTCGCCCTTGGCGCCATTTCACAGTGCCAATACGCAGAGCCAAAGCGCAGGAGCCGCAAGATGAAAGGAACCCCCAAGATGCCGTTCGGTGATTTCGACTTCGCCAAGATGTTCGACATGCCCAAGATGTTCGAGATGCCCAAGCAAATGGGCGACTTCAAATTCGCGCCGATGGACATGGAAGGCATCGTGTCCGCCCAGCGCAAGAACGTCGAAGCGCTCGCCCAGGCCAACCAGCTGGCCGTCGAGAGCATGCAGGCGATCGCCCGGCGCCAGTCCGAGATCTTCCGCTCGATGATGGAAGAGACCTCGAGCGCCATGCGCGAAATGATGGCCGCGGGCTCGCCCGAGGAAAAGGCCGCCAAGCAGACCGAGATCGCCAAGGAAGCCTTCCAGCGCGCCGTGACCAACATGCGCGAACTGGCCGAGCTCGTGGCCAAGTCGCAGCACGAAGCGATGGACGTGGTCCAGAAGCGCGTCGCCGACTCGCTCGACGAGATCAAGACGATCATCGCCAAGAAGAAGTAAGCGTCGATCCCATTGACGTTCGGAACCCCGGCCGGGTATTCGGCCGGGGTTTTTCTTTGCGCGGAGTTTGGGGCATGTCCGGACCGATCGCTTTCGCCGATTTCGAGCGCGTGGATATCCGCGTGGGCACGATCGTCGAAGCCCTGCCGTTCCCCGAGGCGCGCAAACCCGCCGTCAAGCTCAAGATCGATTTCGGGCCGGCGATCGGCGTCAAGCGCTCTTCGGCGCAGATCACCGTGCACTACGCGCCCGACACGCTGGTCGGCAGGCAGGTCGCCGCGGTGGTGAATTTCCCGCCGCGCCAGATCGGCCCGTTCATGAGCGAAGTGCTGACCCTCGGCTTTCCCGACGCGAACGGGGCCGTCGTGCTGATCGGCCCGTCGCTGCCGGTGCCCGACGGCGGCAAGCTGTTCTGAGCTATACTCGGGCGATGATGCCGACGCGCCGCGCCTTGATCGCCGCCCTCGGGGCTTCGTGCCTCGTGCCGGCGTCGCGCGCCCAAACGCCGGAGTTTCGCGGCCAGATCGGACCGTTCGTGCGGCACCGCCCGCCGGTCGCGGCCCCGGCGATTTCGTTCCGGACGGCCGAGGGCAAGGAGCTCGGGCTCGGCGATTTCGCCGGCCGCGTCGCGGTCGTGAATTTCTGGGCGACGTGGTGCGCGCCATGCGTCGAGGAGATGCCCGCCCTCGACCGGCTGCACGCCGCACTGGCGCAAGAAGGGATCGAAGTCGTGGCGATCTCGGTCGATCGCGGCGGTTTGCGCCAGGCCGCGCCGTTCTTCGAGGTGAACGGCCTCAAGAACCTGCCCGTGTATCTCGATCCGTCGGGGGCGTCGATGCGCGCGCTGGGCGTGCGCGGCCTGCCCACGACGATCGTGATCGACCGCCAGGGCCGCGAGGCGGGGCGCCTGGAAGGTGCCGCGCATTGGGATTCCGAACCCGCCAAACGCCTGCTGCGCGCGATCG
>JAMNXK010000164.1 GCA_023653245.1 Tagaea sp. | reverse complement strand
TTGTTGGATCGCACCTTGGGGAGCCGCGGCCGACAAATTGGGCATATGCGGCTGGGTATGGACGACGACTGCGGCCGGCTGCGGGCCCATCCCCGGCGTTTCCAGGCCCGGCACGGGCTGTCCGTCGCCCGCAGGCGCGTAGCCGCCGCCGCCTTGCGGATGGCCTTGCTGCGGCGGCGCGCCCTGATAGCCCTGCTGGGGCGGGCGCTGCGGCGGGAACTGTTCTTGGTTGGCGTTGATCATGCGGAAATAGTGCTCCGCATGCTGATAGTAGTTCTCCGCCGCCACGCGGTCGCCCGAGGACGAGGCGTCGCGCGCGAGGGCCAGATACTTCTCCAGCACCTGGAAGGCGTTGCCCCGGATGCGCACATCCGGGCCGGCCGAGTCGAAATTCTGGGCGCGGAACGGTACGTTCGAGCGTTGCCCGCCGCCGCCACCGCCCCCGCCGCCGCCACCGCCGTTGCCGCGATAATTGTTCGAGTGACCGCCGCCGCCGTGATGGCCGCCATGCCCGCGATTGCGCTGCCGCTTCATTCCAAACTCCGACCTTGCCAAAACTTCGACTTGATTGGTCCGGCTGACGGGGGCGACGCCCGCATTCCCGAAGGAATGTGCGCCCGCGACCCCAGCGCCGCGACTTCCGCGCCGATACGTCCGAACCCTCGGTAAGCCGCCTCAAGGCGGCATTGCGCTGCGCCGGTGCGCAGCTCGATTTCGGCGGTTCGCCGGCCCCTTGGGACCCGAACCTCGCGATCCGTTTTCCGACCGCGTCGTTTCGAACTCAACCTAGTCCCGCCGCCGCCCCTTTCCAAGGGGTTTTTTGCCGTTTGGTTTCAAGCGCTTGATTTCGCCGCGACGACGCAGCGCGAAATCCCGCCGAGATCGCGGCGAATCGCTTCGACCTTCAGATCGGCCAACTCGCACAGATCGGCCACCGGCAGCGCCTGGCCTTGGCCGACCTCGAACACCACCGCCCCGCCCGGCGCGAGGATACGCGGCAGATCGGCGAGGATGGCGCGGTAGTGATCGAGCCCATCCGCCCCGCCATGCAGCGCCTCGTAGGGCTCGTAGTCGCGCACTTCGCGCGCCAGCAGCGGAATGTCGTCGCTCGGGATGTAAGGCGGGTTGGCGAAGATCAGATCGAACGGCCCGGCCAGGGCGGCCGTCCAACTCCCGCACACGAAGCGCGCGCGGGCGTCGAACCAATGGGCATGCGCGTTGGCGCGCGCGACCGACAGCGCGTCGATCGACGCGTCGAGTCCCACCCCCGTCGCGTGGGGCCGTTCGGACAAAAAGGCGAGCAGCAAACAGCCGCTGCCCGTGCCCAGATCGGCCACGCGCCAGGCGCGCGACCAGTCCGCGCAACGCGCCAGCGCCGCTTCGACCAAGGTCTCGCTGTCCGGGCGCGGCACCAGCGTGGCCGCCGTGACGGCGAAATCGAGGCTCCAAAACTCCTTGGCGCCGAGCAGATAGGCGATCGGCGCGCCATCGGCGCGGCGTTCGGCGAGCGCGCGCGCGAAGGCGGCGGAATCCGCGTCGACCGGCGTTTCGGGCCGCGCGATCATCTGCTCGATCGTCGCACCCGCGGCGGCGCCCACGATCAGCCGCGCGTCGAGGCGCGGGTTGCCGACCCCCGCCTCGGCGAGCGCCGCCCGGGTTTCGGCGAGCAGATCCCCGATCGCGATGGACGGCAGGCCGCTCACGACAAGGACGCCAATTTCGCCGCGCGATCTTCGGCGATCAGCGCGTCGACGAAGCGGTCCAGCCCTTCGCCCTCCATGACCTTGTCGATCTCGTAGACCGTCAATTCGATGCGATGGTCGCTCACGCGGCCTTGCGGAAAATTGTAGGTGCGGATGCGCTCGGAGCGGTCGCCGGTGCCGACCTGGCCGCGCCGGTCGGCGGCGCGATCGGTGGCCTGGCGCGCGCGCTCGGCCTCGTAGAGCCGGGCGCGCAGGATCTTCATCGCCTTGGCCTTGTTCTTGTGCTGGGACTTTTCGTCCTGCTGGGAGACGACCACGCCCGTCGGGATATGCGTGATGCGCACGGCGCTGTCGGTCGTGTTGACCGACTGCCCGCCGGGGCCCGAGGAGCGGAACACGTCGATGCGCAGATCCTTCTCTTCGATGCGCACGTCGACTTCTTCGGCTTCCGGCAGGACGGCGACGGTCGCGGTCGAGGTGTGGATGCGCCCCGAGGCTTCGGTCTCCGGCACGCGCTGGACGCGGTGCACGCCCGATTCGAATTTCAGCCGCGCGAACACGCCCGCCCCCGAAATATTGGCGATGGCTTCCTTGTAGCCGCCCAGCCCCGTCTCCGTCAGCTCCATCGTTTCGAAGCGCCACCCGCGCAACGCGGCATAGCGCTGGTACATGCGGAACAGCGCCGCGGCGAACAGCGCGGCCTCCTCGCCGCCCGTGCCGGCGCGCACTTCCAGGATCGCGTTCTTCTCGTCGGCCGAGTCCTTGGGCAGCAGCATCGCCTGCACGTCGCGTTCGAACTCCGGCAGCTTGGCCTTGAGCGCGAAATACTCGGCCTCGGCCATCGCCTTCATCTCGGGATCGCCCTCGACGCGCAGGGTCTCGAGATCGGCGAGTTCGCTTTGCGTGCGCCGCAAGGTCTCGATCGCCGCCACGACGGGCTCGAGGTCCGAATACTCCTTCGAAACCTTGGCGAAGGTCTTCGGATCGACGCTCCCCGACGCGAGCGTCTCGCCGAGCTCCTTGCGGCGATCGATGACCTTGGCGAGTTTGTCGGCGAAGCTCATGTCTCGTCCGTGCGGAACAGGCGCGCGACCAATTTCTCGGCCGCCGCGCGGGAATCGGGATCGCCTTGCGCGAGATCGCGCAGCGCCTCGGAGGGCGCGTGCAGCAGGCGCTGGATCAATAGCTCGGTCGCCCGGCCCGCGTCTTGGGTTTCGGCGAGCGCGCGGGCGCGTTCGCTCTCGAACCGGCGGCGCAAGGCGACGATCGCCGGATCGGCCGCGCGCGCGGCCCCCTGGCGCGCGAACGCCGCGAGCTCGGAATCGACGATCGCCCAGGCTTCGGCGAGCGAGGCTTCGCGTTCCGCGCGGCCTTTGAGCGCCAGGCCTTCGAGATCGTCGATGCCGTAGCGATAGGCGCCGTCGAGCGCTTCGACCTCGCGCGCCACGTCGTCGGGCACGGCCAGATCGAGGAACAGGATCGGCCGGCGCCGGCGGCGCTTGAGGGCGGCTTCGGCTTGCGCGGCCCCGATCGCGGGCTTGCCCGCCCCCATCGCCGAAAACACGAGATCCGCGCCCGCCAGCGCCTCGGTCAAATCCGCGATCTCGGCGACATGGGCACCCAGGCGCCTTGCGATGTCCTCGGCGCGCGCGCGGCTCGACGCCGCCACGGTCAGCCGCGACAGGCCCGCGCGCTTGAAATGCTCGGCCAGCATTTCGCCCATTTCGCCCGCGCCGATCAGCAGGCCGGCGCAATTCGAAAGATCGCCGTGCACGTCGCGCGCGACGGCGGCGGCCGACGCGGCCAAGCTCACCGGCCGCTCGCCGATCGCCGTTTGGCTGCGCACGCGCTTGGCGGCGGCATAGGCGTGCTCGAGCGCCGCGTCGAGCTCGGCGCCCGCGAGCCCCATCTCGCGCGCGAGCCGGTGCGCCGTCTTGATCTGGCCCAACACCTGGGGCTCGCCCACGACCTGGCTGTCGAGCGAACACGCCACCGCGAAGACGTGGCGCAGCGCTTCGCCGTCGCGATGGACGTAGCAATGCCGGCGCAGCGCGTCCGCCGTCAGGCCCGCGCGCGGGGCGAGCGAGGCCAGGATCGCGGCCTCGGCCGCATCCGGATCCTCGGCCGCGAACTGCGCTTCGGTGCGGTCGCAGGTCGAGGCGAGCAGCGCCTGGCGCAAGCCCGCGCGCTTGAGCGTTTCGAGCAGCCCGCGCATTTCGCCGTCGGGCACGAACAACGCCTCGCGCAACGCGGCCGAAGCGGTCTTGTGATTGGCGCCCACCACGCAGAGGCGGGCGCCCGGCGCGCGCGCGGCCACGGCGCGGCGCTACAGCGCGCGGGAGCGGCGGCGGCCGGTCCGGTTCATTCCGCGGCCTTGGGCGCCTGCCGCGCCAGGATTTCGGCCGCCTTCTTCTCGACCATATCGGCGAGATACTCGACGATATCGACGTCCTTGATCTTGTGATCGGGCACGCCGCCGACATAGACCATATGCGTGCCGTTGCCGCCGCCGGTGAAGCCGATATCGGTCTCGCGCGCCTCGCCCGGGCCGTTGACCACGCAGCCGATCACCGACACGGTCATCGGCACGGCGATATGGGAAAGCCGCTCCTCCAGCCGCTCGACGGTCTTGATCACGTCGTATTGCTGGCGCGAGCACGACGGGCACGAGATCACGGTCACGCCGCGCCGGCGCAGGCCCAGCGCCTTCAGCATGTCGTAGCCGACCTTCACTTCCTCGACCGGATCGGCCGAGAGCGAGACGCGGATCGTGTCGCCGATGCCCGCCCATAGCAGCGAGCCCATGCCGATCGCCGACTTGACCGTGCCCATGCGCAACGCGCCGGCCTCGGTGATGCCGAGATGCAAAGGATAGTCGCACGCCTCGGCGAGCTGTTGATAGGCCGCGACGGCCAGGAACACGTCCGAGGCTTTGCAGCTGATCTTGAACTCGCGGAAATCCTCGTCCTCGAGATATTTGGCGTGGTTGAGCGCGCTTTCGACCATCGCCTCGGGGCACGGCTCGCCGTATTTCTCCAGCAGATCCTGCTCGAGCGAGCCCGCGTTCACGCCGATGCGGATAGCGCAGCCGTGATCCTTCGCGGCCTTCACGACCTCGCGCACGCGCTGCTTCGAGCCGATATTGCCCGGATTGATGCGCAAGCACGCCGCACCGGCTTCGGCGGCTTCGATCGCGCGCTTGTAGTGGAAATGGATGTCCGCGACGATCGGAACCTTCGAACCCTTCACGATCGCCGCGAGCGCCGCGGTCGAGTCCGCGTCGGGGCAGGAGACGCGCACGATATCAACGCCCGCCTCTTCCGCGCGGCGGATCTGGGCGAGTGTGGCCTCGACATCCTGCGTGGGCGTGTTGGTCATCGTCTGCACCGTGATCGGCGCGTCGCCGCCCACGGGAACGTTGCCGACCATGATCTGGCGGCATTTGCGCCGCAGGATTTGGCGATAGGGGCGAAGAGTCATCGGGGGCGCCGCTCGAACGACAATGGGACGGCGGAGAGCGCCGCCGGTTCGCCCCGGTATATAGCGGAAAGTCGCTAGCCCTGCGAGCCGGGCGCGCGCGCGGCCGCCGGGGGGGCGTCGATCCGCGCCGTGCCGGCCGAAAGACGCTCGGGATCGAGCGCGACCGCGCGTTCGACCATGCCTGGCCGGCCGATGGCGGGGGCGGCACGCCCATCGACGCGGATGTCGAGGGCACCCGCGTTGCCGGTCGACAGCACCAGGCCGGGCCGGTTGGGCACGTTGTAGGTCTCGCCCGCGCGCAAGATGCGCGAGAACAGGATCGAACCCGAGGCGTCGCGCACTTGCGTCCAGCTGTCGCCGGTGGCGCGGATCGCGATGCGGCCTTCGCTCGCCTCGCCGAAGACGCGCGGCGCCCCCGGCTCTGACACCGGGGCGGCTACGGGCGCGGGCGCGGGCGCCGGTGCGGCGACCGGCGCGGGCGGCGGGGCGGCAAGGACCGGCGCGGCCGGCAAGGCG
>JAMNXK010000163.1 GCA_023653245.1 Tagaea sp. | reverse complement strand
GCGTGCGGATGGACACGCTCGATCCCGCGCCGTTTCCGGCCGAGGGCGAAGTGCCGCTCGAAGCCGCGCAAGGCACGCTGATCGTCCTGCACGGCTTGCTGCCCCATCGCAGCGGCGCCAACGCATCGCAGCACTCGCGCCACGCCTATTCGCTGCACGTCATCGACGGCGCGTGCGGGTATCCGGACGATAACTGGTTGCGCCGAAGCGACGGCGCGGCGTTCCCGCCGTTTTAGGCGACCCTCGGCTTACGCGACGACGTCCACGTTCCGGCCGCGGCCGGAATCGGACGGCGGTGCCGTCAGGTTTTGCGCGGCCGATCCCAATTGCGGGCGCGCCGGCTCGTTGGGCTCGGGTTCGCTCGACGGGGCCGGGCGCGATTCGACTTGCGAGAGCTGGCTCACCGCCGAGCTTTGCGTGCTGGAAATCGAACTGGCCATAGGTCGTCCTCCGAACCGTGTGGAGGGAATCTAGGCTCTATTTCACCGAACCGCAAGGGGACTTGAACCGCCGCCCTTACTTCGGCTCCGAACCCTCTAAAAATATGCGCAAATCCGACAAGGCCGCGTCGCGCACGGCGGGGTTGTAACTGCCGCTCGGGCGGGTGCGCCAGAACGCCCAGATCGATCCGGGATCGGCCGGATGGCCGGCATTGTCGAATCCGTGCGCCACGCCGCCATATCGGATCGCCAGCACGTTCTGCGCGTCCGGCGTGCGGCCCATCAGGTCGAGACAGGCGGCGGGCGGCGCGGTCGTGTCGTTCTCGGCCAGGATCATCAGGAACGGCACCGCCGGAACCCAATCGCGAACGCTGGCGCAGGCCGGATAGAACGCCGCCGCCGAGCGCGCGCCCGATCGCGCCAAAGCGGCCATGACGCCCGCCCCGCCCTCCGACCAGCCGATCAAGTGCAGCCGCCGGCGATCCACGCCCGGGCTCGCCGCCAAACGTGCGGCTTCGCGCGCGATCGCCGGGACGGCCGCCTCGGCGTTCGTCCCGCAGATCGCCGGCGCGAGCGCGATCGCGAACCCGGCTCGGGTCAGTTCGCGCGCCGCGCGCTCGGTATGCGAGCCGGGCCCCGCGCAGCCCGGCACGAGCAGCGCCGCCCCGAACGGCCCCGCGCCCGCGGGCCGCGCGATGTGCGACGGCGCCCGCGCGCACGCGGCCAGCGCCGCCGCCAGCAGGACGACCGCGAGGATCCTCATCGCGGGCTGACGCGCGCGCGCCTGTCCAGCGCCGTGGCGAGCGCGTCGAGGCGCCTCCCGACCACTTCGCCGATCATGCCGGCGTCGCGCTTGGGCACTTCGAGGACCAGCTCGCGCGCCGCCAGCACGAGGCGCGTGCGCGCCAGCACCGACGACGCGCCGCCCGACAGGCGATAGGCGACGCGCAAGGCGAGCCCCAGGCGGAAGGCTTCGCGCAGTCTTTCCTCGTCCAGCAGGCGCCAGGCGATTTGCGCCACGTCGCCGCCCGGCTCGCCGTCGTAGCGCGCGAAAAGGGCGAGCGCCACGTAGGCGCGGCCCGGATGGTCGATGCCCGCCACGGGCATGTAGAGCGCGCGGCGATAGGCGATCTCCCCGCGATGGTCGGGGTGCTCGCTCCAGGCGATGTCGGACAAATGGCACGCGACCAAGCGCAGCCGCGTATGGGTCTTGTCCTTGAACAGCGGCTCGATCCAGCGGTGCAACTCGTCGGCCGTGGTGCCATAGCGCCGGTTCTGCGAGGCGATCGACGCCACGCCCGACAGCAGCGGATCGGCGCGCTTGAGCGCCGGCGGCAGGGAATCGTAGAGGCGGCCTTCGCGCAAACCGTAGGCCGAGAACACCAGGCGCTCGGGCTTCATCCGGCGCAAGACGCGCTCCAGCACCGTCGCGGCGAGGGGCAGCGTCTCCAGCCGCTTGCGCGACACGCCCGCGAAGCCCTCGAGCGAAGCCCGGCTTTGCGTGCCGACCACGTCGAGGAAGTCGAGCGCGCGGTCGCGCGGGATCGCGTAGTGGTGGATGATCTCCAGCGGATAGCCCGAATGGGCCATATGGAGCTTGGCGAGCGCCCGCCACGCGCCGCCGACCGCGAAGAACTCGCGCTCGCGCCCCTGATCGAGGAAGTCGAGCGTCTTCAATCTTTCGTCGATGATTTCCTTGAGCCGCCCGCGCCCCTTCTCGGCGAATTCGCGCAAGCGCAAAGGGCCGAAAGGCAGCGTGGCGTAGCCCGCGGGCTTGCCGGCCCCCAGCGCCACGAGCTCGAGACTGCCGCCGCCCAGATCGCCCATGGCGCCCGTCGCGTCGGGCGTGCCGGCGATCACGCCCAGCGCCGAGACGCGCGCTTCCTCCGACCCCGACAGGATCTTGACCGGCAGGCCGGTGACCTTGCGCACGCGCGCGACGAAATCGGGGCCGTTGGCCGCCTCGCGGGCCGCGGCGGTGGCCAACGCGAAGGTCTTGCGCACGCCCATGGCGCGTGCGATTTCGGCGAAACGGCGCAGATTGACCAGCGCCTGTTCGACGCCGGTTTCGTCGAGCCGGCCCGTGCGCTCCAATCCGCGGCCGAGCCCGCACAGGACCTTCTCGTTGAACAGCGGCAGCGGCACGCGGCTGGTGCCGTCGAACACGACCAGTCGGATCGAGTTCGATCCGATATCGACGACGGCGACCGGGCGACGGTCGATTCGTGCCGTGGTCTTCCGCCGCACGCGCGCCATCTCAGCCTTTCGACGACCCCTTGCCTTTGGACTTGTCGGCCTTGCGCAACGCTTTGCCGCGGCCGGAGAGCGAGGGGTTGGTCATGAAGAAATCGTGCGCGGAGAAGGCGTCCGGACCGCCCGGCAAGCGCTTGTAATCGCCGCGCGAATCGAGAGCCCAAGTCTGCGCCACGTCGCGCAAATTCGCCACCATGATCTGGTCCTGGATTTGCTCGTGCACGGTCGGGTTTTCGATCGGCACGAAAGTCTCGACCCGCCAGTCGAGATTGCGCGGCATCCAATCGGCCGAGGAGATGAACAGCTTGGATTGCGGATTCGGCAAGGCCATCCCGTTGCCGAAACACACCAAGCGGGTGTGCTCCAGGAAGCGGCCGACCAGGCTGCGCACGCGGATATTTTCCGACAGGCCCGGCACGCCGGGCCGCAGACAGCAGATCCCGCGGATCACCAGATCGACCTGCACGCCGGCTTGGCTCGCCTCGTAGAGCTTGTCGATGATCTTGGTGCAGACCAGCGAGTTCATCTTGGCCCAGATCGCCGCCGGGCGGCCCGCTTTGGCGTGCGCGATTTCGGCGTCGATATGCTTGGTCAAGGTCGCGCGCAGCGTCAGCGGGGCGAAAGCGAGCTTCTCCATCGCTTCGGGCTTGGCGTAGCCGGTCATGTAGTTGAACAGCCGCGCCGCGTCCGAGCACAGGCCCGGATCGCAGGAGAAGAAGGACAAGTCGGTATAGATGCGCGCGGTGATCGGGTGGTAGTTGCCCGTGCCGAAATGCACGTAGGAGCGCAAGCTCGCCCCTTCGCGGCGCACCACGTACGAGATCTTGGCGTGCGTCTTGAGGTCGATGAAGCCGTAGACGACTTGCGCCCCGGCGCGCTCGAGATCGCGCGCCCAGCGGATATTCGCTTCCTCGTCGAAGCGCGCTTTGAGCTCGACCATCGCGGTGACCGATTTGCCGCTCTCGGCCGCCTCGACCAGCGCGCGCACGATGGGCGAGTTGTCCGAGGTGCGGTAGAGCGTCTGCTTGATCGCCACCACGGCCGGATCGCGCGCCGCCTGGCGCAAGAACTGGACCACCACGTCGAAGCTTTCGTACGGATGGTGGACGACGATGTCCTTGTGGCGGATCGCGGCGAAGCAATCGCCGCCGAAATCCCGGATGCGCTCGGGGAAGCGCGGATTGTAGGGGGCGAACAGCAGATCGGCGCGTTCCGAGGTGACCAGCTGTTTGAGGTCCGCCATGCCGAGCATCCCGCCCAGGCGGAAACAATCCTCGGGCTTCACCTGCAATTCGCCGAGCACGAAGGCTTGCAGGTCTTCGGGCATATGCGCGTCGATCGCCAGGCGGATCACTTCGCCGCGGCGGCGGCGCTTGAGCGCGCTTTCGAACACGCGCACCAGGTCCTCGGCTTCCTCGTCGATTTCCATTTCCGAATCGCGGAGCAGGCGGAAACGGCCGACGGCCTTGGATTCGTACCCCGGGAACAGGGTCTCGACATGCAGCTCGATCGTGTCCTCGACCGGCAAAAAGCGCATCGTGTCGCCCGGCAGGCGCACGAAACGCTCGACCTGATGGGGCACGGGAATCAGCGCCTGCAGCACGCGCCCGTCGGTGCGCGCGACCAGGCGCGCCACCAGCGCCAGACCCTTGTTCTGGATGAACGGAAACGGGTGCGCGGGATCGATGGCGAGCGGCGTCAGGACCGGGAAGATCGTCTCTTTGAAGCGGCCGGCGAGCCACGCGCGATCGTCGTCCGTCAGATCGCGCGGCGTCACGACGGTGATGCCCGCCGCGCGCAGCTCTTCGAACAACGCGAGCCACACCTTCTGCTGTGCGGCCAAGAGCTGGCCGGCGCGGCGGTTGATCGCGGCCAACGCGACGGCCGGCGGCAGCCCGTCTTCCGACGGCGTGGTCACGCCCTCGGCGACCTGCCCCTTCAGGCCGGCGACGCGCACCATGTAGAACTCGTCCAGGTTCGACGCCGAGATCGACAAGAAGCGCAGGCGTTCGAGCAGCGGATGGCGCTGGTTCGCGCATTCCTCGATGACCCGCTCGTTGAAAGCGAGCCAGGAAAGTTCGCGGTTGATATAGCGGCCTTCGGCCGGGTCGAGGCCTTGCGTGCGGTCGCGGGTCTGGGTGTCGCCGTCCACGGTTTTGCTCCTTGCCTCTCGCGGTCGCGACCGCGAGGCCGATTATGGTATCACGAGGTCCGACTCTACCGGGCGAATGGTGTCAAGATTTTGAAACCGAAGCGTCTTTTCCTGTTGCGGCACGCGAAATCGTCGTGGGCGGATGCCTTTGCCGATGATTTCGATCGTGCCCTCAACAAGCGCGGACGTAAAGCCGCAGCTTCGCTCTCCAAGTATCTGAAATCGCAAACATTCGAGACGGATTTGGTGCTCTGCTCGGCCGCCACGCGGACGCGCCAAACGCTCGAATTGATCCAAGAAGGGTTCCATACCCGCCCGGAAATCTCGATCGAGCGGCGGCTCTATCTGGCCGAAAGCGAAGTTTTGGCAACACGGCTGGGCGAACTCGACGCCCGCGCGCCCCTGCCCGCCTCGGTGCTGTTGATCGGCCACAATCCGGGGCTCGAGGATTTGGCGCTGCGGCTTATCCCGCCGGCCGAAACCGCGACGCGCGCGCGCATCGAAGGGAAGTTTCCGACTTGCGCCTTCGTCGCATTGCGCTTCGTGTCGGACGGCTGGGGCCGCATCGGCCCCGCCAACGCGACCCTCGAAGCCTATCGCATTCCGGCGGACGAGGAAGGCTAGCGGGCGTCCGAAGTGCCGTTGGTCCGGAATTCGGCGACCGCCGCCACCAGCCGGTCGGCCTCTTCCGCCAGCGACGTGGCCGCCGCCGAGGTCCGATCCACCAAGCCCGCGTTCTGATTCGTCGCCGCCTCGACGTCGCCCAGCGCGGTGCTGATCTCGGCGATGCTGACCGCTTGTTCGCGGCTGCCGGCGGCGATCTCGGGCGCGATCTCGGCCAGCCGGCGCACGATCTCGACGATCCCGGCCAGCGCCTCGCCGGCGGCGG